>NZ_JAZETN010000011.1:0-134511 GCF_036864475.1 Alteromonas sp. S005
CGAAAGCCCAAGCGGAAGAAGAGGCTCGCTTAAAGGCAGAAGCCGAAGCACAGGCGAAAGCCCAAGCGGAAGAAGAGGCTCGCTTAAAGGCAGAAGCTGAAGCACAGGCGAGAGCGCAAGCGGAAGAGGAGGCTCGCGCAAAGGCGGAAGCTGAAGCACAGGCGAAAGCCCAAGCGGAAGAAGAGGCACGCTTAAAGGCGGAAGCTGAAGCACAGGCGAAAGCCCAAGCGGAAGAAGAGGCTCGCTTAAAGGCAGAGGCCGAAGCACAGGCGAAGGCGCAAGCGGAAGAAGAAGCTCGCTTAAAGGCAGAAGCTGAAGCACAGGCGAAGGCGCAAGCGGAAGAAGAAGCTCGTGCAAAGGCAGAAGCTGAAGCACAGGCGAGGGCGCAAGCGGAAGAAGAAGCGCGCGCAAAGGCAGAAGCTGAAGCACAGGCCAAAGCCCAAGCTGAAGAAAAGCCTAAAGAGAAAAAGTCGTTATTCGCACGCTTAAAGGAAAGTCTATCTCGCACAAAAGAGAATTTGGGCAGCGGCATCGTTAGCTTATTTAAAGGCAAAACCATTGACGATGAGCTGTACGAAGATCTCGAAACACAGCTTTTAGTGGCCGACGTGGGCATGGATACTACACAGAAAATTATTGACCACTTGACTGATAGTGCTTCCCGTAAAGACCTCAAAGACGCGGAAGCGTTACTGGAAATCATGAAGCAGCAAATGTCGGGTATGTTGTCTGAAGTTAATCAGCCTCTTTCAGAAGTGATGAAGGCGCACGATTCAAGTGAAGGCCCCTTTGTTATTTTAATGGTCGGCGTAAATGGTGTGGGTAAAACCACCACTATAGGCAAACTTGCTAAGCAATTTCAGCAAGAAGGCAAGAAAGTGATGCTTGCCGCCGGTGATACCTTTAGAGCGGCAGCCGTCGAACAGCTTCAAGTATGGGGGGAGCGCAACGACATTCCCGTTATCGCGCAGCACACCGGAGCTGACAGTGCATCAGTACTTTACGATGCCTTAGAAGCGGCCAAATCTCGCGGCACAGATATCCTTATTGCTGACACCGCAGGGCGTTTGCAGAACAAGAACAACTTGATGGAAGAGCTAAAGAAAGTGGTTCGCGTGATGAAGAAGATCAACCCCAATGCGCCTCACGAAGTGATGCTTACATTAGACGCTGGTACCGGGCAAAACGCTATTAGCCAAGCTAAGTTGTTTAACGAAGCTGTGGGCTTAACTGGTATCACCCTTACCAAATTAGACGGTACAGCAAAAGGCGGTGTTATATTCTCTATTGCCGATAAGTTTAAAATTCCTATAAGGTATATAGGTGTTGGCGAAAGTATCGATGATTTACGCCAGTTTGACGGACAAGAATTTATTGATGCCTTGTTTAGCGAAATGGACACACCTGAAAGCTAAAATCAGCAAAGCGGTAGGGAAAAATAATGATAAAGTTTGAGCAGGTAAGCAAAACCTATCCAGGCGGGCAACGCGCGCTTAGCAAGGTAAATTTTCATATTGCACCGGGCGAAATGGCCTTTTTAACAGGGCATTCTGGTGCGGGAAAAAGTACGCTTCTCAAACTTATCAGCATTATGGAGCGCCCAACAGTAGGGCGCGTTTTCATAAATGGTCACGACCTTAACACCATCACCCGTCGAGATATTGCCTACATTCGTCGCGATATAGGCATGATTTTTCAAAGCCACCAATTATTAATGGATAAATCAGTTTTTGATAATGTCGCTTTACCGTTGGTGATTGAAGGATATACGCACAAAGAAATTCGCAAACGCGTAGATGCTGCCCTTGAAATGGTGGGTCTTAGAGACAAAGCGCGCTGCTTACCCATTACGTTATCTGGTGGTGAGCAACAGCGCGTAGGTATTGCGCGGGCAGTCGTAAATAAGCCTCCTTTGCTGCTTGCCGACGAGCCAACCGGTAACCTCGACCCTAAACTTTCAATGGAAATTATCCGTTTGTTCGAAGATTTCAATCAAGCGGGGGTATCGGTGCTGATTGCGACTCACGACTTAGGACTAATTGCGCGTATGCGCTACCGCACGCTCACCCTTAAAAACGGGCAGATGATTACTGATGGTCTAACCGATGACATAGGCAATGTGGGTTCAAGTGATGGCGAAGGAGAGTGGTCGTGAGTATTTTATTTAAGGGGCGGGCACAAGGCGCATCCTCATCAAAAGTGGGCATGGTACAAACTATTATCATGTTCTTTGTCAGTCATGTGCGACAAGCCCTGTCTAGCCTTGGTGAGCTTTGGCGACAGCCATTAGCCTCGTTAATGACAATTGGCGTGCTGGGTTTAAGTATAACCTTGCCAAGCACCCTTTATATCATGGTAAAAAACACGGAGAAAATTACCGCAGGCTGGGATCAGGCCTCAGAAATTTCTCTTTTTCTAAAGCCTAATATCAATGCTGCAAGCTCACAACAACTCATAGCTAGACTAAATACTTGGTCTGAAATAGATAGTGTAGTTTACATTCCTGCAGATGACGCACTTAAAGAGTTTCAGCACCTATCTGGCTTAGGTGATGCTATCGCATATCTGGAAAAAAATCCGCTGCCGGATGTCGTACTAGTTACCCCTAATGAAAAGCATGCTTCACCTACTGCTGCTAAAGCACTGTTAGACAAGCTGCGCCAACAGCGAGAAGTAGACATTGGCAAGCTCGACATTGAGTGGTTAGAGCGGTTGTATGCGGTCATTGATATCGCAAGAGACTTAGTTACCTTAATTGGTCTGCTCCTGTTTATCGCTGTGGTGCTTATTATTGGTAACACCATTCGCCTGAATATCTTAAATAAGTACGATGAAATTGTAGTAATGAAGCTAGTAGGGGCGACAGATGCATTCATTCATCGCCCTTTCTTATACACGGGCTTCTGGTATGGCCTACTGGGCGGGTTAATGGCTTGGTTTGCCGTAATCATTATTTTATGGTGGATGGACAGCAGCATCACAACGTTTGCTACCATGTACCAGAAAGAATTTAATATCACTGGGCTCACTGGCACAGCATTATTAACCATGTTGGGGCTTTCTGTGCTGCTAGGTTTACTTGGGTCGCTTATCTCTGTCCAACGTCACGTAAAAGAGATTGAGCCCAAATAAAGGTGGTGACGCAAAATGTCTAGTTATGTGCTAATCGGCCTCTTGGAGTTAGCCTAGCGTAAACGCATCGCCTCTATACATAACTTTTTAAGCAATAGCTCGTGGGTAGTGTGAAGATATAGCGCTGCGCACGCCGTTGCCCCAAGTAATCGCTTGGTTATAAAGCATGTGTAGTTGCTTTTGATCAATGTCTAGCAACTTTGCTTGCTTGATAACGTTCATCCACAGTGCGCTCTCGAATGCGCGGACTAACGTCATATAATTGTTCATTTCCAAGTTCTTACCTAATAAGGCGTCATTCACCTCTTCAGACAACGGAAGCTGTTTCACAATGTCTGTCATAGACTGATCGAGTAAACCTTCAAGTAAAGAAAATAGACCAACTAAGAAAGAGATCGGCGGGTTATTTTTAATGCCTCTGCGCTCAGCAAGCAAATCAAAGAATTTCGCGCGCACAAGTGACATATGTATGATCTCAAGAGGTTTCTCGTCGCCTAAGTTAGTTAAGCTTAGTAGTGCAATAAATTTCTTAATCTCAACTTCACCCATGTAATTAAGGGCGTGCTTTAACGATGTAATCTTATAGCGCTTATTGATGGTTGGGTTATTAATGAATTTTAGCAATAAGAAGCTGAGTGTGGCATCGCGTTCAATAATTTGGCTAATGCGTTCTATGTTAAAGTGAGTACTTGAGCTTTCCCCCATCAAATCAACGATATTCATTTTAGAGGCTGGAAGCTGCTTAAGGATGCGCGCTTCAGGCTGAGAAAAGAAATAACCTTGGAAAAAGTCGAAGCCCAAATCTACGCAGGTGGTGAAGTTGTCTTGGGTATCAACTTGTTCGGCAACTAGCTGAACATTTGCATCATGATAGCGGGGGATGTGCTTTTCAATGGTTTCAAAGCGAGTCTTAGCGACGTCTACTTTTACTATATCAATTAGCGGGAAAATATCATGTGTCGCGCCTACCATCATAGGATCGTCAATAGCGAGCTTAAAACCAAGCTGCTTGATGTGCTGGCATGCTTCGAACAGACCGTTGGCGTTATCGGTAGGATCGGCCAGCTCAACAACAACCGACTCAGGGTTAAGCGAAGTGGGAAAGCGTGAAATAATGGTATCAGATGAGAAAGTGATAAAGGATGTTTTCTCACCGCTTATATCGTCAAGCCCTAGTGGGTGAAAGTGCTCTGAAATATATTTAGTTTTCTGATCACTGTGTTCTGGGTATGCACCAGATTTACCATCCCTAAATAATAGCTCATAAGCAAATACATTTTTGCTTTTGTCTAAAATAGGCTGGCGAGCTATGAACGCAAACATAAACTATTCCTGAGGCAACATGGTTTGACGACGTTTCTATTGGTATTGGGTGGGCTTAGAAAATATGTAGCCACACCCTAGTCTATGATATGTAGGCATAATCTAACAACAAATCAATGATTATTTTGATAACTCATTCTTTTACTGTGCTTATTAGTCATCTTTCAAAGCCGAGCTATGAATGTGCTTTGCCCACTTAATTGCTTCATTGTAGTAGCTGTGTAGTAGACTTTGCTTCATTTCATACTTAGCGGCAAATTGTTTAACGCCAGCCCAGTTAGCTCGCTCGAAATACTGAACAAGCGTCAAGCAATTACGTAGCTTGCTGGGTGTCCCGCAAAGTGCGTCTTTAACATCATCGCTGATCGGAACCTTGCTCACTAGGTCGTCAATACGTTGCTCCATCATGGCGTCAAGTAGAGACAACAGCCCGGTGAGGAAGCCTTTAAGCGGGTTGTCAGAAGCCTCAAGCTGGGTAAACACTAATTCACAAAACTTTGCACGAACCAGTGCCATCTGCATCAACTCACTGGGTTGACCATCGCTTAAGTTGGCAAGAGCAAGTAAAGAGATAAACTTCTTCACTTCTACCTCACCCATAAAGGTTAGCGCATGCTTTAGTGACGTTATTTTATGGCGCTTGTTTACCATAGGGTTATTGATAAAGCGCAGCAGCAGGTAGGTAAGCGATGGATCTCTTCCAATAATACTATTCACATCATCGAAATTAAGCTTGGGTTGGCTACTTAGGGTGAGTAGTTCCATCATAGTTAAGCTGCTTGGCCCCAACTTTCTATGTCTTACAATTTCCGGCTTAGCAAGGAAATAGCCTTGGAAGTAATCAAACCCCATATCTTTAAATTTATGAAACTCTTCATAGGTTTCAATCTTCTCAGCAACTAGCTTGATTTTGTTTGATTTAAAACGCGCCACCAAGGCGGGTATTTCATCGTGAGGAATCTCGGTGATATCAATTTTCACGACACTGGTGAAGGGAATAAAAGCTTCCCATTTTCCCTTCATGTCATAATCATCTAAGGCAATTGGATACCCCAATCCGCGGATGTGCTTACAAGCCGCAACCAAGGCGCCATCTACTTCTACCGTTTCAACGATTTCGATCACAACTTTGTCTGCATCTAGCGACGTGGGAAAGCGAAACATTAGCGTATCTCGATGAAAATTGATGAACGCTTTTTTGTCTCCGGTAATTTCTTCAATGCCCAAACTTAAGTGGGTAGAGGTGAGAATTTTCGAGGTGGCCTCGTCGGGGGGGGATATCTGGAAAACAATTTTCCTCGCCCACGCGAAAAAGTAGTTCATAAGCGTAAACCTCTCGGTTTACATCAAATATGGGCTGTCTAGCGACGTAAGCAAACATCAAATTCCTCTTTGCTTTACTTGCCTTACTCCTTCCTTAAGTATTTCCCTTCCAGTTTTTTATTATTCTTGTCTGGAAAATGCCATGCAGCGGTCGTAGTGCAAAATCGATTGATACAATCTAATATTTTCAATTTCCGAAGAGAAAAGCAAGATATAAAATACTCAATTAGTAAACGTATGGCTCTTCTGTAAGATTTTGAGTACCCGTAATAATGCAGGCTGCCAACATTTATGTTCGCGCTGATGTAGGAAGCGTATAAACGTTAGAATTCATATCAGTGAGATTAGCTTTTAATTCTTGCTATGTAATTAAAGTATAATATCGTTATAGTTAAATGACCTACCCAACTCCTACTTAATACAGGTCAGTCATTGAACGTATGTGACGTTAGTGGAGTATGAAGTCAAGAGAGCTTGCGCCCATAAGAAAGGGCGAGAGGTTTTGATTGAAAGAGTGCTAAATAGATAGTTCTTTCTTAAAGTTGAACTTTTTTTCTTATTCTAGGTCTTGATATTGTAGAAATAGTCACTATACCTACATATCGGTTAGACTTCATATCTTAATTAGGTCTCGCGCAGCTTCAGTTACTTTGCTAATATGAAGCGGCAATAAATGAGGTGAACAATGAGCAACAATTTGCAATCTATGGCCCTGTCAGTGCCACACAGCGGTAGCATCGAAGGCTACATTCAAGCTGTAAGCAGCATTGATATGCTTAGCGCTGAGGAAGAGCGCGAGTTGGCAGTGCGCCTTCGCGAAGACGAAGACTTACAAGCCGCTCGTAAGCTAGTAATGTCACACCTTCGTTTTGTAGTGCACATTGCAAAATCTTACTCAGGTTATGGCTTACCACAAGCCGACTTAATTCAAGAAGGTAACATCGGTCTGATGAAAGCCGTTAAGCGTTTCGACCCAACAGTGGGCGTGCGTTTGGTTTCTTTCGCGGTTCATTGGATCAAAGCAGAAATTCATGAATTTGTACTTAAAAACTGGCGAATAGTAAAAGTTGCGACAACTAAAGCGCAGCGTAAATTATTTTTTAACCTTCGTAAGGCGAAAAAACGTCTTGGTTGGTTTACCCATGCCGAAGTGCAAACCGTTGCAGACGAATTGGGTGTGAGTACGAAAGAAGTGCTTCAAATGGAAGCGCGCATGAGCTCTCAAGACCAGGCGTTTGATCTAACTGCGGATGAAGATGAAACAGGTAATTTTGCACCAGTTCAATATCTAGAAGACAAGTCTTCAGACGTTGAAACCGACGTGATTAACAATGATTGGGATACAGCGGCGAGCAAGCGTTTGTATTCAGCCATTAAAACGCTAGATGAGCGAAGCCAAGACATCATTGAAACCCGTTGGTTGGCAGACAACAAAATCACCCTGCAGGACTTAGCTGATAAGTATCAAGTTTCTGCAGAGCGTGTTCGTCAAATTGAAAAGAACGCGATGAAAAAGCTTCAAGCTGCTATGGTCGCGTAGTAGACGCAGTACATAGCTTACAAATAGCTTAGTTACGAAAAAGCGCCTTAAAGGCGCTTTTTTTATGTGTATATTTTTATCGCAAGTGGTAACGCGTCAGCCCGCAACGCTACTCTTCTTCGTTTTTAGAAGGGGGAAGAACGTAGAATACACCTTCAAATTCCGCTACTGGCGTATCGCCATCTAAAATAGCCACACTTAGCTCAAACCGTGCTTTTTTATCGTTTTCTAGCGGCTTAAACTTACCCGATAAGGTTTCGATATTACAGATGGCCCTTGGCTTCATAGTGATGGGCTTGTGGTAATGGATATCACCATCGCCCAATACAATGTCACCGTCTAATCCACGCTCTTTAAGCTGCAAGTAAATCATGCCCCAGCCCGTTAACGTGGCTAAAGAGAATATACTGCCCGCAAACATAGTGCCGTGTATATTAATGTTTTTATTAAGCGACGCGCGGGTTTCTAGAGTACGCCCGGTATATTGGTGTAGCTTGATACCCATGTGTTCGGTGATAGGTATGGTCTCTGACCACGTCTCTTGCAGTGATTTACACCATTTAGGATGTAATACAAGGGTATTGCTTTCAGTGAATTTCTTGACCATTTGCTGGCGTTTTAGCATACCTAATTCGTTAGGGGCTTCACGCTCAATTTCAAAGCCGCAAGCACTAAAAAAGTCGATGGATATTTCGCGGCTATTTGTTACTGCTCGCTCAGCACCTAAGTCTTTGGCCACGTTTTCTAGCGCGGCCATGATCATTTGACCTAAGCCTTTGCGTTGATGTTCTGGGTTCACAGCGATATGACGAATTTGCGCCTCTTCAGCCGTATTCAAATGTACGCGGCCACAGGCTACGATTTCGTTCTTACGATTGGTAATAACGCGGTGCTCGGCAACCTGTTCATATTCGTCTTTTTCAGAACCAGGTGGAAAATTCCATGGTTGGCGTAAGTGCTCCCATCGAAACTGATAATAGGCTTCAAATTCGACGTCGCTTTTTGGCGTAACTACCTTGTACACAATAAACCGACCTTCTTAAATGAGTGAAAGAGTATTTAAACGTAAGAACCCATGAGGTACAAGCTTAATTATGTAAGCATATATGGGGTGATGAATAAGTGACCCGTAATAGCTTGTTCTGCGCTCACTTAACACTTATTTTAACTAAGTGGGTACAGATACCTGTAAACTTAAATGGTGTGTGATGAACCAAGATGTAAAGTGCGGACACCCTCAATGTAGTGCTTTTAAACGTGAAAGTGAAACGTCACAGGGCCATCGTTTATAAGGCCAACTTGCATGTCGGTACCAAACTTACCGGTAGCTACTTTCATGCCTTTATCTTTAAGGGCTTGTACAAATTGCTCATAGATAGCTTGACCATGTTCTGGGGATGCACCGCGGGAGAAACCTGGACGATTCCCTTTTTGAGTGTCTGCAACAAGCGTGAACTGAGATACCACCAGTATTTCGCCATCGACTTGCTCAATATTTAAATTCATTTTGCCGTTTTCATCGCTAAACATACGATAACGACAGAGTTTATTTGCAAGTTTTTCTATTTGCGCTTCGCCGTCATCCTTTTCAACACCTAACAGCACCAACATGCCTTTGCCGATCTCACCAATAACGTTATCGTCTACAGTTACGTTAGCTTCCGATACCCGTTGGATAAGTCCTATCACTTTGATGACTCCTGAATAAAGCGTGACATGTCGCGAGTAGCGCGGCAAAGGGCGTATCCTATACTGGGTTCGGATGTGCTGTGCCCCGCATCTGGGATGATTTGTAACTGGCTTTGAGGCCATGCTTTGTGAAGTGCTTCAGCAGCTTCTGTTTTACAAATCATATCGTAGCGACCGTGAATAATAGTGCCCGGAATATGACTTATTTTGTCAATGTTTTCAAGGATGTAGTTTTCATCTAGAAAGCATTTGTTAGAAAGGAAGTGGCACTCTAACGTTGCTAGGCAAGTGACCAGTTGCATGGGGTAATTGTCAGTAGAGTCACCTACGCCGGGGGGTAAAGTAATACGCGATAATCGCTCCTCCCACTGATACCAGCGCTTTAAGGCTGCGTGACGCAGTACATCGTTGCTAGAGCGTACCATTGCGCTATAAAAACTGCAGACTGCGCTTGATGTCAACGGTGTAGGCACATCCTTGGTGAATTTGCGGTAGTACTCGGGAAATAGCTGCGCAGCGCATCCATTTGGAGATAAAAACCAATCTCTGTCTTCTTGCCTAGCTAAAAATACGCCACGAAGAATGAGACCTGTTACTCGCGGGGTGTACTTTAGAGCATAAAGTAAGGCAAGCGTAGAGCCCCATGAGCCGCCAAACAATAGGAATTCAGGTATTGAAAGGTGTGTTCGTAATGCTTCTATATCTTCAACATTCGACCACGTGTCGTTGTTTATCGTATCAGCGAGAGGGATAGAGCGGCCGCAACCACGTTGCTCATAACCTATAATGCGATACTTGTTGCTATCAAAAAAGCATTTGTAGTTAGGGGGTAAGCCTGCGCCAGGCCCGCCGTGAATAAAAAGCACGGGGATACCGTTTGGATTGCCACTTTGCTCGAAGTAAAGCGAATGCCCACTTCCCACTTCGATAAATCCGTTTTCATAGTAGGTAACATCGGGGTAAAGTCGTTTCATTTTGTTTCTGCGCGTTGTGTGAGTGCCTGTTTTAGTTTAGTTTATTGTTATACAAACGTTTGCGTGTTGACTGCTTCAACGCTGTTTTTGCTTTTAAAATAAGCGATAACTACTAACTCTATACTATAGAACAAGTGTCATTACGTGCTAGCTAATCATATTATAGTCATAAATGCGAGGATGTTGATATGGCAGGTCAAGGATCGGGCGGTAACGTAATCGCCGCAATTTGTAACTTCTTTATTCCTGGGTTAGGTCACCTGGTACAAGGAAGAATTTTAGGTGCATTGTTCTTTTTCATCACAGTAGGCGTATGTTATGCCTTAGCTGCAACTGTGGTACTAGCCATTGTCTTTTGGCCGTTAGGGGCTCTTTTGCATTTGATTTGTATTATAAGCGCAGCACGTTTTAGAGGTGGAGTAACCGCATGAAGTTAATCGCATCCGCATTTGTTGCTATGCTTGCCCTTAGTGGGTGTCAGTCTGCATATTACGCAGCATGGGAAAAGGTGGGCGTTGAAAAGCGCGATATCTTAGTTGACCGCGTTGAAAACGCTAAAGAATCTCAGGAAGATGCACAAGAGCAGTTTAATTCTGCGTTAGAAGCATTCAGTGCTGCAGTTGCGTTCGATGGCGGAGAGCTAGAAGACGTCTACAATCGCTTGAATGGTCAATACGAAGACAGTGTTGCCGCTTCAGAAGAAGTGAGTTCACGTATTGATAAAGTGGAAAGCGTTGCTGAAGCTTTATTTGATGAGTGGGCAGAAGAGCTTGAAAAATATGAGAACGCATCGTTGAAGCGGGATAGCGCAGCAAAGCTTCGCGAAACCAAGCGTCGCTATTCTTCATTAATGACAGCTATGCGTAAAGCTGAAAGCAAAATGCCACCAGTATTAAGCGCACTTCAAGACAATGTGCTGTACCTTAAGCACAACTTAAATGCCAGCGCCATTGGTGCACTGCAGGGCGAACTTTCTACAATTGAAAACAATGTTGCTCAGCTTATCAGACAAATGAATTCAGCTATCGCTGAGTCTGACGCCTTTATATCTTCAATGAAAAACTAGCCGTTAGTTAGGCATCAATTATAAAGAAGGGAGCTTGCAGCTCCCTTCTTTCGTTTTATACGTTTTTTGAGAGCATCTGTGCACACTGGTTTAAAGCCGCCCCGAAAGGTAAATCATTACTACGCCTGTACCCTTGGTCGACTATTCCTTTGGAACCTTGCGCGGCTCGTTTTCTGCTTTACGGTTTTCAAAAGCTTCGCCTAAGCTGCACGTGAATTCTGCACCGAACAGCACAATTATCCACGACAAATACACCCATAAAAACAGGATAGGTACCACCGCAAGGGCACCATAAATTAACTCATAAGACGGAAAGTTTGTTACATAAAGCGCAAAGCCCGATTTAGTAATTTCAAAAGCTATAGTGGCAACAATTGCGCCTATAAACGCATGGCGGGCAAATACTCTTCTATTTGGCACTACCATGTATAAAATAGTGAATGCAAGCATGGCTGCACCGCTGGGTACAAGGCTGAGTAAGAAGGTACCAAGACCTGGCGTGTATTCTTCAGTGAATGCCGCTAATCCAGTCAAATAGGAACTGACCACTACACTAGAGCCAATCAACATAGGGCCAAGCGTGATTACCATCCAGTAAATAGCGAAGGTATACACAATAGGTCTGTCACTTTGCGTACGCCAAATTCTATTTAAGGTTTTATCCACGTTTGATATCAGCATTAGCGCAACGACCAGTAGTGACAAAATGCCAATGGCGCTCATTTGTGAGGCGTTGCCCACAAAATCAGTCATGTATTTGTGTACCACATCGCTGGCGGTGGGAACAAAGTTACTAAATACAAAATGCTCTAGTTTGCTTCTTACTGATGCGAAGGCAGGAAAGGCCGACATTATAGTGAAGGTCACCATAATAAAGGGTACTAAAGATAACAAAGTTACATAAGCCAAGTGCCCAGCAGAGATAGTAATGTTGTCCTCTCTGCAGCGTTTTATAAAGATGCTGAAGAGTTCCCTTAGTTGAGGGGTAACATTGTTATATAAGGCTTTAACCTTGTCTAAATCCACTCGACTTCTCCTGGCGATACCCTCTGGCCGATAAACAGTGCGATCTCTTGATGGGAGACCTTACGGTATCAATAGTTCAATTCATATTACAGCAAATGGTAACTGGCGTTGGCGTTACTGGCAAAAGGTTAATGTATTCTTTATACAACAAAGGCGCATGAAGTGCGCCTTTAGTCATCTACTCGTGTAGTCTTGTTACCGCTATACAAAATCAATCGCCTGAGCGTACACCCAACATGTGGCAGATAGCATAGCTTAATTCACTGCGATTTAAGGTATAGAAATGGAAGTGCTTAACCCCTTCTTTTGCTAAAACTTTCACTTGGTCCATAGCAATGTTAGCGCCGATTAGATTGCGGGTGGCTTGGTCGTCGGCATCAAGGCCGTCGAACATTTTGTGCAACCATCCCGGTACATGAACATTTGTGAAGCCCGCGAATTTCACAAGTGTTTGGTAGTTGGTTACCGGCAATATACCCGGAACGATATCTAAGTCGACACCAGCTGCGGCAGCGCGGTCTCTAAATCGCAGGTAAACACTTGTGTCGAAGAAGAACTGGGTTATCGCTTCGGTAGCGCCAGCTTCGGCCTTGCGTTTAAGGTTTAGCAAGTCGAATTGCGCATTTGGCGCTTCAGGGTGTTTTTCCGGGTAGGCAGCAACTGAAATATCAAAATCGGCAACGTCTTTTAGTAAGGCAACAAGGTCAGAGGCATACATTTCTGTTTTGTCGACCCCTGGGGGTAAATCGCCACGAAGTGCAACAATACGGCGAATGCCTGAGTCCCAGTAGTCTTTAGCAATTTGCTTCAGTTCGTCACGGCTTGCATCAACACAGGTCAAGTGAGGAACGGCAGCAACACCAGTCTGCTGTTGAATGCGTTTTACAACGTCGTGGGTTCTGTCACGCTCACCGCTGTTGGCACCGTAAGTCACCGACATATAGCTTGGCTTTAACGGCGCTAGACGTTCAACCGACTTCCACAGGGTTTGTTCCATGGCTTCCGTTTTAGGCGGAAAGAATTCAAAAGATACATCAATATCACGCAGTTCCGACAGGGACTGGTTTAATGCATCGATACCTTGTGCGTAAGAAACCATGGTTTATACTCTCAAAAATGTAATCTTATAGACGTTTAGACGTCTAAATTAAAGAATATATGTCTAGACGTCAAGAGGTTTACACTGCTCAATTGACCTTTTCGTGAACTTGTTTAGAATTTCTCTTCATAATATAAAAAGAGTAGACCGAGTTAGTACAATGGCAGAATGGAACGGTAAATATATTCACCCCTACGCAGAGCATGGGAAAAAGAGCGAACAGGTAAAGAAAGTCACTGTCTCTATACCTATTAATGTGCTTAAAGCGCTTACTGATGAGCGTACCCGCCGCCAAATCAACAATTTGCGCCACGCCACTAATTCGGAACTGTTGTGTGAAGCATTTTTACACGCGTTTACCGGGCAACCTTTGCCTAACGACGATGACCTGCGTAAAGACAACCCTAATCGCGTGCCGGCTGAAGCTAGGCGCATTATGGAAGAAATGGGTATTGATCCAAGCTTCGAAAATGATGTGTCTGAAGACGACTGATATCTAGTATTAAAGAGAAACGGCCCTGTGTTGTATGTTAGCGGATGTAAGTGATAATCTTCAACACAGCGCCGTTTTTTATTTACTTTTATTCTTCTGGGCTTTCAGGCACTCGTGCAACGCCCGACTCAATAGCCGCCTTAGATACCGCAGTAGCGATACGTTCACATAAACGCGGGTCCATAGGTTTAGGAATAATGTACTCCTTACCAAATGTCAGGCTATCGCTTTTGCTCGCAGCTAATACTTCTTCTGGAACGGGTTCTTTTGTGATAGAGCGAAGGGCTTCAACCGCCGCCACTTTCATCTCATCATTAATGGCCGTCGCGCGAACATCAAGGGCGCCGCGGAAAATGAACGGAAAGCACAGTACGTTGTTTACCTGATTAGGATAGTCTGAACGTCCAGTTGCCATAATTAGGTCTTTACGTACTTCGTGAGCGAGCTCAGGCTTTATCTCTGGGTCAGGGTTAGAGCATGCAAATACAATTGGGTTTTCAGCCATCAAAGAAAGCGCTTCTGGCGGTAAAACATCAGGGCCTGATACACCGACAAAGATATCTGCGCCTTCCATAACGTCTTCAAGAGTGCGCTTATCGGTATTGTTAGCAAAAAGCTTCTTATGCTCAGTCAAGTCTTCGCGACGAGTGTGGATAACACCTTTTCTATCTAACATGTAGATACGCTCGCGTTGGGCTCCACACTTAATCAATAGCTCCATACAGGCAACCGCTGCTGCGCCAGCACCCATGCAAACGATTTTAGCGCTCTCTATATTTTTGCCCTGAATCTCCAGCGCGTTAAGCATACCTGCTGCGGTTACAATAGCGGTACCGTGCTGATCATCATGAAATACTGGAATTTTACAGCGTTTAATTAGCTCTTGTTCAATCTCAAAGCATTCAGGCGCTTTAATGTCTTCTAAGTTAATGCCGCCAAATGTATCGGCGATATTCGCTACCGTATTAATGAACTCTTCGGTCGTACGATGCTTCACTTCAATGTCAATGGCATCCAGGCCAGCAAAACGTTTAAACAGAAGGGCTTTACCTTCCATAACAGGTTTCGATGCCAGTGGGCCTAGGTTACCCAATCCTAAAATTGCCGTTCCGTTACTAATAACAGCAATAAGGTTGCCTTTACCCGTATACTTATAGGCATTATCTGCATCTTCGGCGATTTCTCTCACCGGTTCGGCTACGCCTGGGCTATAAGCAAGAGCAAGATCGTCGACGCTATCGGCAGGTTTAGATAGCTCTACGCGGATCTTTCCAGGTGTGGGTTTGGCGTGATAATCGAGTGCGCGTTGTCTAAAATCTGACATGTAAAAAGGTATCCTTAGATGTAGGGTTCATCAGTGTTTTCGTTCACGCTCTGTAGCTATTTTATTATTGTTATAGTTATGGGTAGATAAACGTAAGCGCGTTACAACCAACTAATGACAAAAGTGATTATAAATAGTTGTTAGCACTGGTGTGGTATGTTGGAAATTGCAGACCTAGCGTTAACTCTGCGTGATTCTCCTCACATATCGCTGTTGATATTAGGCCTAACATGTAGGCCAAAATTTAAACACAAAAGCGCCACAAGTCTTAGTATTAGAGCATTATTCATAATATTAATGCTCACTATCAAGGTGCCGATCGCAACTCTAACACAGCTAATCACTGTGTACATATCTGATCAGAATTCTCAATTATCAATGTAGGTTAGGCATACTAATTAGACCAGTAAAATAAGCCTATAATTGCCATTCATACAATTTATTTTTAACCCTGTTTTCATTCTGTTGGTGTATTGCAAGGCAGCGTGTTGATAGCGTGTTAGTGTGACTGATAGTCTATTAATCCATACCCGTAAACACAGTTCTTAAAAATATGAATTCTAAAAACCGTCTCTTTATTTTTAGGTTTTATATTTCTGATAAACTAGGATAAAGGCCTCTCAGGATAGCTTTGAAGACAAAGAATATGACAGAAAGAAAACTAATCGCAGTGCTAACTGACGTGTGTGACAACGTAAAATGTGACGATAACGGATTCGTCTGGCTTACTCATCTTGGGTCTTGGAAAACACCTAAAGTTATTGCCGTGTTTAATACGGAGCAGCAGAAGCAGCAAGCGTTGATTAATGGTTGGGATATGGACTTTATAAATCAGGTGAATATTGCGCTTGAATCTATAAAGTCTATTCCCGTTGGTATTTATTTTGATAGTGAAGAAGCGTGTAAAAAACAAAGTAGAGGGGACTGGGATAAACACTTGTCAGGAGTCAAAAAGCTTCATTAAGCATAATGAACGCTTTGCTTTTAAATGTAAGCGATATTGATATGGTCAATTAGCTCTAAATAAGAGGCGTTGCCAGCAAGGGAAGTCATTCAATGTTAGTTTTCTAGCGTAAGTAGTCACCTTCAGGCAAAAAAAAGCGCCATAAAGGCGCTTTTTCGAACTCGATATCAGGCTTACTTTTTGCCCAATGCACCGAAACGCTTCTTGAAGCGATCAACACGACCACCAGTATCAACGTTACGTTGCTTACCAGTGTAGAATGGGTGACATGAAGAACATACGTCTAGGTTGATGTCTTTACCAAGCGTAGAGCGAATCTTCATTACGTTACCACATGAGCAAGTTGCTGTGATTTCTTCGTATTTAGGGTGGATATCTTGTTTCATTGGGTTACCTCAAATAATAAGGCCGTATCGCTATACAACCCGAAGTCGCACACCATACGTTACTTAGTTCAAATGATAAGTCGTTTAAAGAACAACCTATCGCAAAAAGAGCGGCGCATAATATAGGATGGAAGTGCCTCGATCAAGTGGTTTATGCCCAATTGTTAAACAAATTAGCCAGGCAAGAAAACTACCCAAGGGAGCTACACAAACAACATTCCTTTCATGCTTTAACGTAAAGTATGTTTAAATATTTACCTTTCAAGGCTATACCCACGGACTCTAATAGCAAATGATGGAATGCGTGGCCAAATAAGTATTTTCAGTGTTAGCAAAATCAGTACAAAAAGCACACTGTGCCCTGTTAGTTTCAACAAATAAGGTAGAACGTTCGCAATGGCCTATATTCAAGTTGCCGTGCCAGTGCCACTGCGCCAACTTTTCACATATACCCACGAAAAGGAACTCAGCGCGGGTGTAAGAGTGATCGTGCCTTTTGGTCCACGCAAATTGGTGGGTGTGGTCGTTGAAACCCTACAAAAACCTGAAAGTGAAATTGATAATACCGATAAGCTAAAAGCCATTGAGTCGGTAGTTGACGACACTCCGGTTATAGACGGTGTGTTGCTGAAAATGGCCCAGTGGCTATGGCAGTATTATCATCATGCACCTGGTGAAGTGCTGCACGCCATGCTGCCTGTTTTACTGCGCAAAGGCGAGTCGGCGGCCCCCACGCCACAAGACATGCTAATGCTTACCGAAGAAGGTAAACAAACGACCGCAGACACGCTATCGCGGGCGCCTAAGCAACAAGCTTGTTTTACTGCACTGGCTGGTGGTGCCTTAATAGCCTCGCAAGCGCGAAAGCAGTATGGTGCTCCTGCAGTTAAAGCACTTGTCGAAAAGTCATTGGCAAGCATCGAGGACGTCGCGCCTGAATTTAGGCCAGGCAGTTGGCTTGCCTCGTTATCGGTGTCTGAAAAGCCGGTTCCAGACACAGAACAGTCGGTTGCTATTGCCGCGCTTAATCGGCAGCAAGGTAACTTCGCGGTAAGTTTGCTTGAAGGGGTAACCGGTAGCGGTAAAACGGAAGTGTATCTTCAGGCTATTGAACCCTTACTGCGCGACGGAAAACAAGTACTTATACTTGTGCCAGAAATCGGGCTTACGCCCCAGACGGTATCTCGCTTTGAAAAGCGCTTTGGTATTGCGGTTGGCATTTTACACTCTCAGCTCTCTGATAAAGAAAGGTTAAACGTTTGGCAGCGATCTAAAGCTGGCGAACTTGGTATTATTATTGGTACCCGCTCGGCTATTTTCACGCCATTACACAATCCCGGTATGTTGATTGTGGATGAAGAGCACGACGAGTCGTTTAAGCAGCAGGATGGGCTGCGCTACCACGCTCGTGATTTAGCTGCCATGCGTGCCAAGCAGCATAATATTCCTCTTTTGCTAGGCAGCGCCACGCCCGCGCTTGAGACACTTAATAATGCGCTAAACGGTCGCTATGCCCATTTGCAGTTAACTAAGCGAGCGGGAGGTGCGAAAAGCACGCATCAGCATGTGTTGGACGCGCGTGACCAACCCATTCACTACGGTATTTCGCAAGGCTTGCTAACGATAATGCGCCAGCATATCAACGCGGGAAATCAGGTATTAGTGTTTGTGAATCGCAGAGGCTATGCGCCAGCACTGCTGTGTCATCACTGTGGTGAAACCGTAATGTGCAAGCGTTGTGACCGGCCCTATACCGTACATAAAGCGCAGAACCGACTACAGTGTCATCACTGCGGTGGCATGCGCTCAATGCCATCGAACTGCGAGGCTTGCCATCACAATGAATTAGTTACGGCAGGTACGGGAACCGAGCAAGTGGAGCAAGGGCTTGCAAGCTTATTTCCCGGCGTTAAACAAGTACGAATAGACAGCGATACCGTGCGGGGCAAGGACAAACTGCACCAAACACTTGATGCCATTAATCGCCAAGAGTATCAGCTGCTGGTTGGCACTCAGATACTGTCAAAAGGTCACCATTTTCCTCATGTAACCTTAGTGGCGGTGCTCGATTGTGATGGTGCTCTTTTTAGTGCGGATTTCAGAGCTCCAGAAAAGCTTGCCCAGCTTGTAACTCAGCTTGCTGGAAGGGCAGGGCGCGCCAGCAAACCCGGCGAAATGTGGCTTCAAACTCACAATCCACATCACCCATTGCTGCAAGATTTAGTGCACAATGGCTATGGGCATTTCGCACGGCACGCATTAATGGAACGAAAAGCGGCGTGCTTGCCGCCTTTTATTAGCCAATTTGTTATTCGTGCAGAGGCTACCGATGGTAGTTTGGCTTATCGCTTTCTACAGGAAAGTAAGCAGGTGTTTAACGAACGACACGCCATTGATATAAACGGTCCGTTTCCTTGCCTGATTGAAAAGCGGCAAGGCAGGTTTCGGTTTATGCTGGTGTGCAGCCATGAAAAGCGTGCACCGCTTCACAATGCGCTACGTTTGGCGCTGCCATTTTTACAGGCGTTGCCACAGGCAATGAAGGTAAGGTGGTCAATAGATATCGATCCTACCGATTTCAGTTAGCTTGTTGGGGAGCAATACGTTAAAATTTTGGCAGGATTGAAGGTGTAGAAACACTGCTTCTTCATAAGAATTGGTATATGACGTTTTCTTACGCATACAAACAACGATAACAAGTAGGAATATTGCCGACTATGGCTCAACGCGATTATGTCTCTCGTGGACGCTCTCCTCAAAAAAAGAAACCTGCCGGTAAAGGTAAAAAGCCAGCAGGAAACGCGCAAGTTAATGCGTCAGTTGCTGGAAAACTTCCTATTGTGCGTCTTATCGGTGTATTTGCATTGGTTATCGCCTTTGGTGCGTTTTTGTGGTCGATAAAAGACAATGTTGAAGATGACGTAGATGCTCAAACATCACGTCCTGTTGTACCTACCGAAGAGTCTTTACCTGAACTGCCTGAGGAAGAATGGGAGTACATCAAAACCCTGCCAGGATACGAAGTAGAAGTCGAGGTTAAAGAACAAGAAAAGTCTGACAAACGCTATCTAATGCAGTGCGCCTCGTTTAGAACCCGTGCCCAGGCTGAAGAGATGAAAGCCAAAATAGCATTCCAAGGTTTAGAGGCACTTATCAGACACAGCACCGGCAGCAACGGTGATTGGTTCCGTGTTATTTTGGGCCCTTATGAGTCTAAGCGCGATGCGGAGAAAGCCAAGCACAGCCTGCGTAAGGTGAATATTGCCACATGCCAAATTTGGTACTGGAATTTGTAGTTGTTTATTATAGTAATACTTAATGCGCTGCATTCGGCGCGCTGACAGCGCGTAGGGAAAGGATGCGTTTACAAGGAAGTATGAATGAGTATTGCCATCACTGAACAACCAGATTACGCCGCTTATAGCATAGAAGAGCTTGAGGACGTTCTGGAAAATATCGATAAGCAGGCTTTTCCAGAGCGCTACCAAGCAGCAAAGCATGAGCTCGCTTCTAGGCGGGCAACGCAGCCACCTGTCAATGATACGGATAGCACCCATCAAGATGAGCATTTTACTCGACCTAAATGGTCTGAGCTTCATCCAATAACACGTATCAGTAACGTTACTTTTTTACTACTTATTGGCGCTATGTTCGTAAGTGCTTTTACCGATTTTATCGTGATCAATGGATGGCTAGACAATTCGAATTGGGCCATCGTACTTCTCACTTTTGCCTATAGCGCCTTTTATTACCTCGCCATTTTTATCGATAAGCGGCACGCGCAGTTTGTGACTAAAGATTTACGTGGAAAAATGACGTTATTTGGTATGCCGCTATTAGCCTTTTTCTTAAGCTTTAGTTTTGTTGATACGGCATTGCCTTACACGCTTCATTTAGCCTCCGATAAACAAAAGATAGAAAGAAAATTTGCTTATGAAAAAGGAAGCGGCTCTAAGCACTGTCGACATCCACTTTTGCTAAAGGAGAGCGGCCCCCTGTCTGATGGGCGCTTATGCTTAAGGGAAAGCGAGCACAAACGCCTACCGAATAAAGGGTGGGCGTATGTTAAGGGCCACGAAAGTGGTTTTGGTTTTGACATTGAAGGATATCGATTTCGCTAAGCCCATATAATAGGTAGCTCTGAGAGCACATTATTCTATCTTACCCTTGAAATTAAAAAGCCTTCCCCCACTTATTTGTTATTGAATTTTAACGCTGCTGCCTTTGCTAGACGAAAAACGCAGCAGCGCCCAGCTTAACGGGGAAATAACGTGACAACGATTGTATCTGTACGACGTGGGAATCAAGTGGTAATGGCCGGTGACGGACAGGTATCACTGGGCAACACCGTAATGAAAGGGAATGCGCGCAAAGTGCGCCGTTTGTACCACGACAAAATTTTAGCGGGTTTTGCTGGCGGTACTGCAGACGCATTTACGCTATTTGAACGCTTTGAAGCCAAGCTTGAAGCGCACCAAGGCCATTTAACCAAAGCAGCGGTTGAACTTGCCAAAGACTGGCGGACAGATAGGGCGCTACGCAAACTCGAAGCCCTGCTTGCCGTAGCCGACGAAACGGCGTCATTCATCATTACCGGTAACGGTGACGTAGTGCAGCCAGAACAAGATCTTATTGCTATTGGCTCTGGCGGTAACTATGCACAAGCCGCAGCTACCGCACTTTTAAATAATACCGAGTTAAGCGCTAAAGA
This sequence comes from Alteromonas sp. S005, assembly GCF_036864475.1. Lineage (NCBI taxonomy): Bacteria > Pseudomonadati > Pseudomonadota > Gammaproteobacteria > Alteromonadales > Alteromonadaceae > Alteromonas > Alteromonas sp. S005. Next base: position 21,051 of record NZ_JAZETN010000011.1, read on the forward strand.
AATTGCTGAAAAGTCGCTGACCATTGCTGGTGATATTTGCGTATTCACTAACCATAGCCAAACGGTTGATGTACTAGATTACTAAATAATAGCTAAAGCTATTATTGGCTTGTTGTCGCTCGTTTACGTAGCAAGTACAACAAGTATTGTTAGAAAAGGGTTTATTCATGTCTGAGATGACACCAAGAGAAATTGTTCACGAGTTAGACCGACACATTATCGGTCAACAAGATGCCAAGCGCGCTGTATCTATTGCACTTAGAAACCGCTGGCGTCGTATGCAGCTTGAGCCTGAGTTGCGCCAAGAAGTTACGCCAAAAAATATTTTAATGATTGGTCCTACAGGGGTGGGTAAAACCGAAATCGCTCGCCGCTTAGCTAAGCTTGCTAACGCGCCTTTTATTAAGGTTGAAGCGACAAAGTTCACCGAAGTGGGCTATGTGGGTAAAGAAGTTGAAACCATCATTCGTGATCTTGCCGACATCGCGGTAAAAATGACGAAAGAAAACGAAATGAAGAAAGTGAAATTCCGCGCTGAAGAAGCAGCGGAAGAGCGCATTTTAGATGTTTTGCTTCCCCCGCCAGAAGACGCGTGGGGCAACAAAGAAGACGTTGAAGATCGCGGCACACGCCAAGCATTTCGCAAGAAGCTACGTCAGGGCGATTTAGACGACAAAGAAATTGAAATTGACGTAGCACTTCCGCAGATGGGCGTAGAAATCATGGCGCCTCCTGGTATGGAAGAAATGACTAATCAGCTTCAAGGCATGTTCCAAAACTTGTCGGGTTCGCAAAAGAAAAAGAAGAAGCTGAAAATTAAAGAGGCGTTTAAACTGCTTATTGAAGAAGAGGCAGCACGCCTTGTAAATCAAGAAGATTTGAAAGAAAAAGCCATTGAGTCAGTAGAACAGCACGGTATTGTGTTTGTAGACGAAATCGACAAAATTTGTAAGCGTGAAGGCAATACGTCAGGCGATGTGTCTCGTGAAGGCGTACAGCGTGACCTGCTTCCACTAGTGGAAGGTTCAACGGTATCGACAAAACACGGCATGGTTAAAACCGACCATATCTTGTTTATCGCTTCGGGCGCATTCCAAATGAGCAAGCCGTCAGATCTTATTCCAGAGCTTCAGGGTCGTCTACCTATTCGCGTTGAGCTATCTGCACTTAAAGTCGGTGACTTCAAGCGCATTCTGACCGAGCCAAACGCGTCATTAACTCAGCAGTATGTTGCATTAATGAAAACCGAAGGGGTTGATATCAGCTTCGATGACTCGGGCATTCAGCGAATTGCAGAAGCAGCGTGGCAGGTGAATGAGCGCACCGAAAACATTGGCGCACGTCGCTTGCACACAGTGCTAGAGCGCCTTATGGAAGACATCTCGTTTGACGCCTCTGAAAAGAGCGGTGAGTCATTCGTGATTGATGCAGATTACGTTAATAGTCACCTAGAAACCTTGGTAGATAACGAAGATCTGTCGCGTTTCATCCTTTAATTAATCGCTAAGTAAAGGCCTCTTCCTGTAGTTGGGTTGAGAGTCTTCGCTTCTACACAAACAGAAAGTAAAAAGCCGACTCTATGAATGATGTCGGCTTTTTTATTGAAAAAAGTAAGGTTTAGTCTGCTACTTTTTCCCAGTGGTCTTCAATTTCTTCAAGACGAATTATACTTGCAGCTTCTTCAGCCTGAGTATCGGCAAGTAGATCAAGAAAGTAACTAACAGGATTATTCTTTTCTTGGCGTTCCATGTACAGCGCCCTTAAAGCAGCATCTGTTGTCCTTGGAATTTTCGTTTGGCCTTTCTCGTAACGTGCAATGGTCTGTTCGTCGACACCAAAACGAGTCGCGAGTATTTTCTGAGAAATATTTAATTCAATACGTAAGAATTTAAACTCATCGTGTGCAAGAGGCTTGTTGGTGTAAACAATTGTCTGTGCTATCGCGCTATGAAGACCGTTCATGTCGTCAATGCTTGTATATTCTTCGCCATCGACAATCTCAACAGTAACACCATTTTTCAGAAACACATTTGACAACCCACTTTCAGTGTAATGGTACATATAAGCCTCTCAAACTATCCAAACAGTAACAAGCACTGATGTTGGACTATCATGATGATTCTTTAGTGCTATGGTTAGTTCAATGACTTTTCCCGCTGCTAAACCTTTAAGATTAAATTTCCAGTCACCGGTTATATCAAGATATGGCCCTTCCCTAAACACCGAATATTTACTCTTAAGCAAAGTCATCACCTGACCTGTAGTTACCCCTCGCTCATGCATACGCTGCTTTACATGCTTACTCCACCGAATTCTATGAGTATGGTTTTCTGCAAGTTCGCTCATTATTTTCCTTGCTGTTTGCGCTGTAAGAGGGAATTCCTTAACGCCTTTAGGGGACTTTCGGGCCATATTTATTTGTCCGTTACCTATCATGTTGATAGGTTGGGGGTGTGTTGTCAATAAACATTTTTAACAGCTATGTAAATAGCAGCTGAGAGAATATACAAAGCGCTTAGAAGCAAATAGGTTTATTGAAATGTTTAGAAAAACTAAATCTTCACAAGCAGCGCCACCAATTTCTCTGTTATATCTAAGCCAGTATCGTTTTCTACTTTCAAAAAATAAGGGCTGGGGTTCGCCTCTAGAAAAAAGTACTTTCCCTTCGCACTTCTGCGCCAGTCGATTGCGCACCAATACATGCCTAACGCTTGGCAAATTTTAATAGCCATACGCTGCACCTCGTTTGGGATAATAGTCACAGACACACTGGCATTGTCATCGTTTCTATAATCTAGTTCGCTTGAGTCAATTTGTACGCTTAGCACATCATCGCCAAGCACATAGCTACGTACATTTTCGCCCGCAATGTATTTTTGGAAGGTCACAGGGCGCTCACTTAAAAGTGTATTTAGGAGCGGGCGCATATTAGGTTGTTTATTTACAAATTGCGCCGTACGACCTCCGCGCACCGGCTTGTAAACAACTTCGCGCATGTTGTTGCAAAACTGAGAGGCGACTTCGGGCGCATTACCAACAAAGGTGTAGGGTATATATGCTCCTAACTTGCCAGCAACGCGCGATTGATAAGGCTTGCATTGATGACTTCTCACGGCATCGATAGAGTTCACCCATTTGATATCGCTATAGCTAAACCAACAAAGCAAGGTACTTGCCCGTTCTTGCTCGGTCCAAGTAGCACTTGCTATCAGATTAGAAGGCTTATCTTTAGGCTTTACTACCTTACTTTGGTTATTTACTGTGTGGTCGGGATGAGCTTGCTCACTTGACGCTGTCAACGAAGCTCCCGGTAAATATTCATGCCAGTAGGCCGCTTTGGTGTTCGAAAAGGTCACTCTTGGCTGGTCGCACAATGAAGGCGAATTGAAATGAATTAACCCATCATCAAAATCAGGGTCGTAGCTAATGCTCCATGTTGAACCGAACTGTTGTGTATTAGCAATATAAAAAGGGATAGTTGTTTGACTAAGTGCCTTTGCTACGTGTTGAATTTGTGGGTCTTGCTCGCTTCCTAATAGTGCAACGTGCATTCGCATTCCTTGCTAGCGGGTTATGGGTAAATATTTATACTCACTGGTATAAGAGTATCTGGATGTTAAAAGCGCAACACATGGATATGACAGAATTAGTGTCTATCCATATGTTGACGCTAAATCTTTAAAACTAGGACAATATATCCGGTAGCTTTCCGCCGCCTTCACCAATGGCCATAGTTATGTAAACTGGCTCTTTCGGTGTTGGACCTACTACCGGTACGGTATCACTTAAACGAATGCGTAGGCCGCCGGATACTTCAAACAGCTGCGTTTCGGCTAAAGCAACGGGCTCGGTGCTTGCTGGTTGGTTTAGATTTGGTTGGTTGTGGTTTAGTTGATGGTGTTTCATAAAGTACGCTCCTTGTAGTGGCGTGTTGAGTGATGAAGTGGCAGCGCTTAAAGCGACACCACCTCTTGGTAAAGGGTTCTAAAACAGCAGGCGATGAGCGCCGAACGATTAGATATATTGAGCTTTTTATAAATATTGGCGCAGTGAAACTTAACGGTTCGCTCGCTGATAAATAGCTCAGAGGCGATCACTTTGTTAGAGCAGCCTTCCATTATTTTGTGTGCTACCTGTAGCTCGCGTTTCGACAAACAGTCCATTGGAATAACGCTGTCACGAGCGGTAATGCCGCTCGCATCTATTTGCATGCGCTCAGCTGCTGTCATCAATACTGCGGGTTCTCTTACTTCATGGTTTTTCATAGTGTTTCTCCGTGTTTATCTGATGTTGCGCTTCCGGTTACTTCAGTGGGAGAGCATAGGTGTAATGTGCCGTGTTCAAGACGATAAACTTTGTCTGCCACAGCAATAGATTGAGGGCGATGTGCCACAATAATTCGGGTCATATTCAAAGATTTGAGGTGTTGATTTATCTGTTTCTCATTGCCCACATCTAGATGGCTGCTTGCTTCGTCTAAGAACAAAATATCAGGCTCTTGGTATAGCGCTCTTGCTAAAAGCAGGCGCTGTTTCTGGCCACCGCTTAAACTGCTACCCATATCGCCTACTAGCGAGTGGTATTGCATAGGCATGTGCATAATGTCGTGATGAATACAGGCAAGTTGTGCTACATAAACCATCTTTTGAAGGTTAGGGACTTCTTCAAAACAACAGATATTTTGCCCAATCGTGCCGCTTAAGCAGGCGTCTTCTTGAAGAACAGAAGCAATGACAGGGTTGGTCTTGTTAGTGTGCTCTATGCTGCCTTGGGAGGCTGGATAAAGGCCCATTAAGCACTTCAGCAACGTGCTTTTTCCACAGCCGCTGCCACCGATTATGGCTATGATTTCGCCGGCTTTTACTGAAAATGTCAGGTTTTTAAATACCCAATCATTCGTCTCTCCATAGCGGTAGCTGAGTGACCTTACCTTAAGCGCGGTAGTACCTGGCAAAGCGTCATCGTCGAAAGTGCTACTTTCCAGTGTGTCAGCTTTCGGCTGGTTAAGTGGAGTAGGACTAGATGAAATTGAATTCGAAGCAGGGATATCACAGTTATGTGTACTGTGAACGTCAAGTGAACGCTCTACATTATGTAGTGGCTGAGTCTTGGTTTGTTGCGCTGCAGGTGTAAGTAAAATGTCGCTTAAGCGGTTGAAATGAACACCCAGCATGTTGAGCTCAATGAACTTGTTCACTATACCGTCGATAGCGCCTACAAATCTCGACTTATATGCTACAAAGGCCAGCAGCATGCCTATGGAAAGGCTACCTTGCATGACGAGGTTCGCCCCAATATAAACAACAACTAGATTTTCAATACCGAACAACAGTTGGTTTGCCAGCGCGCTACCTATGTTAAATTTCCCTAAAGTGATGTCTTTATTAAGCGTTGCAACTAGCTTGTTTTGCCAAAGGCTGTGACGCTGAATCTCTTGCCCGTAGACCCGAATGGGTAATATCGCTCTTACGCTTTCCATGAAGTGGCTTTGTTCAGAAGCGGCCAGAGCTATGCGCTCAGTGGTATGTCTTTTAATAAACGGCAGAAGTCCAAGACGGATGGTTAAATAGATAACCATAATCACGACGACAACCAATGTGAGCTTAAAGGAATACAGACTCATCACCGCCAAAGTAGCGACTGCCATAACTCCATCTAACATAGCAGTAACGACCCCAGTGGTTAGAAAATCTCGAATGCTTGCCAGAGAGCCAAAGCGCGATACCACATCACCAATGTGGCGCTTATCAAAATAGTCTAAGGGAAGAGCTAAAAGGTGTTTGAATACCGATGCTGACATTTGTAGCTGAAGGCGGGATGAAACTGACAAGATAACGAACTTTCTTATACCGCTTGTAAAAGTTTCTATAATCAGCAATAAGGTAAAGCCAATAGCGAGAGCTTTGAGCAAGGCATCGTTGTTGTAGATTAATACGTCGTCTACCACTGTTTGCATGTAGTAAGGTGCAGCAAGAGCAAAAATCTGCAGCACTATCGATAACGCAAAAAGGGTGAGTAGGTTACGTTTGAAGCCAATGGCGCGGGAGAAAAACTGAGTAAGCCCAAGTTGGGGGGCAGACTTTTTAGGGCTGAAAGTGTTACTTGGTGAGACTTCTAGCGCGATCCCCGTGATGTACTTTGAGGCTTCAGAAAAGCTAAGCTTTCTTTTTCCTAACGCGGGATCATGGACAAAAATATGTTTCCCTGTCACTTTCGTCAAAACAACAAAGTGATTCATATCCCAGTGCAATATGCCCGGGCAAGATAGCTGCGCTAGGTGCTCCATCTCTACTTTAACCGCACGGGTTTGAAAGCCCAAGTCACTGGCAATTCGCATTACGTCTTTTAAGGTCGTACCTCGCAAAGACACAGATATGCTTTGACGCAAAGTATTAAGATCTCGCTTATCGGAGTAGTATTGAGCAATCATTGCTATACAGGCAAGACCACACTCAGCAGCTTCGCTTTGCAAAATAACCGGTACACGCTTGGTTGTATGAAAAAGCTGTACCGAAAGAGGGGGCGTTAAGCTCATCATGATTACAGCTCCCCTTTAATGCTATAAAGTGGTTCCATTAACCATTCCATAAGCGTGCGTTGACTTAATTGAACATCTGCCGAAAATGTCATGCCCGCTTTCAATGAAATACTTTTTCCGTACGCCAGTATTTCATTCGTACTCAAAGTGGCAGTAACTAAATAGGCGGGTTCGCTAATAGAAATAGGTACATCGGTAAGTTCGCCAGGTAAGACTAGTGACGGGGAAATATTCACTATCTCGCCAAACTGTACACCAAACTTTTGATAGGGGAACGCGTCGTATCGTATATGAAGGGCTTGTCCTTCTTGTAAAAAGCCCGCTGAACGCACGGGAACTGCAATGCGTGCTTGAATGTCAGCATTTTGAGGAAGCAGCGTGAGTAGAGGGCGAGAGCTATCAACCGTATACCCCGCTTTAACGTGTAGACCTGATATTACACCACTGCGAGGCGCATAAATTATCTCTTCCATATTACTTTTGTGATTCACAATTTGCTGAGTGAGATCGCTATATGTGTTCTCTATATTTGCGAGCTCGTTGGCTTGTTGCTCAGGCAATGTAGCTAGCGCATGGTTTATCGTTGCTATATTGGCTTGCTCATTACTCCAGTCCTTCTTAGCTAAAGCGAGTTTCTGCTCTGCATTCAAGCGTTGGAGTGTATGTGCTTCAAAGTCAGCACGGCTAATATGCCCTTGCTCGAGTAAGGTTCGTGCTTTTTCCCATTGCTTAGATGCCAGGAACCACTGCGTTTGGGTTAAAGCAATAATGTCACTTAAAGCCGTTGAGGTTTGTTCTGCTTGAGAAAGCTGCTCATCCAACCTCTCTTTTTGGGCTAGGTGCAAGGTGTGCAGGCGCTTTATACTCTGGCGAGTTCTGCTTTGTTTCGCTTCTAATTCCGCAAGTAACTGGGTACTGACTCTATGACCGAACGCATCTTTGCTGCTGTAGCTAATTTTTATTAGCGGCGTTCCTTTTTCAACTAACTGGCCTTCACTGACGATAACGTCGAGTACCTTTCCTCGTCTTGCGTCTGAATAAAGCTTAAATACGCCATGGCTAGGTTCTAGCCATCCAGTTACTGAAGCTTTTCGTGCATAAGTTTCCATATTTAGGTATACGGTAACCGCTAAGATCCATACGGCAAGCAGCCCAGCTACCGCTGAATAGGCTGGCCTAGGCGTCATTAAAAAGCTCCCTTCAACATTATTTGATTGCTCATCAATAACTTCTTTTCTAAACAACCCTGTTCTCATGTTAATCCCTATATATTCTGCTTCTTGCACTGAAGACTTGTTCAAACATCCCTTGTTTTAGCAATAACCTCGCACATAAAGAGTACCTGGCTGCCGCTTCCATATCGGCGATTAATCCTTGGCATCGCAATCCATGACGCCTCCGTTTTGCTACTACCAGATACCTTGTGGTCAACAATACTGCGGTGACGGTGTTTACTTTAGGTGAGGTAAGAAACCAATGAAGGGGGCGGAGGGTCTATTTTTCGGTAGCACGCATTCTCATTGGGCTTGGCGCATTTTTGAAAGCGTTTGGCCTAAATTTAAAAGTTGATATTGCGCAACAAAATGACGAAGAAATGCGAAGAAGTCATAGAAGTGTATAAAGAGTGTGCTATAAAAAACAAAGGAATATGAAAATAACACGGTAAGAATACGTAGAAGGAAGCAAGATGTTTGTACCCAGCATACTTTTAAAGCAACTTTACACACGTGCAAGCCTTACAAAAACAAACAAAGGCTTATCTTTTTCTCTGAAAAACAGATTAAAAGACGCGACAATCAAGGAAGTAAAATGGATTTCCCTTGATGGAGAGAAAATCCCTGAAGAAAAAATTTCACTCCAACTTACTACTGACACTTGTATTTCTGTAGAAGCTTTAAATAAGTCGGACGGGGAGCCGTTTGGCTTACGTCAAACCATTACCGTGCATTTAGACATTGATGAGGCCCCATGCCCTGAAAAGCGCAAATTGGGTATTTGCTTTTCTGCATCACCCTTTGGAAAGCTTAAATTCGAAGTAGAGGATAATATTACGGCACCCGGTCAACGTAGTGCTTTTATCCCCCGTGACGACATGGACGATTACGGTGAAAGCATTATAAAAACACGCCAAGAATATTTTGAAAGCGCTACGGACAAGAAAATTGACCACGTGGGTAAGTACTCAATTGACCCGCAAACGCTTAAAGGCAACATCGAGCATTTTATCGGCGTGGCACAAGTTCCTATTGGTGTCGCTGGGCCGCTCAAAATAAACGGTGAACACGCACAAGGTGAGTTTGTTGTGCCACTCGCGACTACTGAAGGTACATTGGTGGCGTCGTACAACCGCGGCATGAAGTTACTTAATATGAGTGGTGGCGTGACGGCCACGGTTGTTGATGACGCCATGCAGCGAGCCCCTGTTTTTATTTTTGAAAATGCACGGGGTGCCAGAGATTTCGTTAAGTGGATTAAAGCAAACTTTGAGAAGATTAAAGAAGAAGCAGAAGCGACCTCAAGTATTGCTAAGCTGACCTATATCGACCATTTCCTATCGAACAAGTTTGCGTTTTTGCGTTTTAACTTCAAGACCGGTGACGCAGCGGGTCAAAACATGGTTGGCCGTGCTACGTTCGCGGCGTGCGGATGGATAATCGATCACTATGAGGGAATAGAGAATTTCTATCTAGAATCTAACTTTGCCACCGACAAGAAAGCCTCTCAAATAAACATTATGCGTACTCGGGGCAAACGAGTAACAGCTGAAGCCACTATTAAACGCGAACATTTATTAGAGGTAATGCGCGTTGACCCTAAACAAATCGATTATCACGGCCGAGTGGCTGGCGTAGGGTCTTTCTTGTCAGGTGTCAATAATACCGGCCTTCATTCGCCAAATGGTATTACGGCTATGTTCATTGCTACTGGCCAAGACGTAGCAAACGTGTCGGAGTCGTCAGCGGCCATGATGTATTCAGAACTTACCGACGATGGCGACTTATATGTATCTATCACTATTCCTTCGCTTATTGTGGCAACCTATGGCGGTGGTACAGGAATAGGTACACAGCGCGAGTGCTTAGAGTTGCTGGATTGCTACGGGCGAGATCGCGTGTATAAATTTGCAGAAATTGTGGCGTCTGTGGTGTTGGCTGGAGAGATATCGCTAGCATCAGCCATTAGTTCGTCAGACTGGGTGTCGTCACACGAACAGTATGGCCGAAACCGCTAATCTCTCTTACTAACGCCTGATTAAAATAATGGCGTTACACCTATAAAAAAAGCCAGTGAGCTATGCTTCACTGGCTTTTTTATAAGTTTTATACCTAAAGCACTTAAGGCCTAATGCTCCCAATGATAGTGGTGCGCTTTCGCTTCCACTTCATCTGCCGTTTGTTGCGGCATAAAGGTGGCATTGTCCTGCTCAAAGAAAAACGGTTTACGTGTTTCTTTACTGCCTACTTCGTTCATGGTGGCCGACTCGTATACGCGTCCATTTAGTACGGTGTATTCTACGAATTCACTCTTTCTAATGTCGCTAAGCACATCGCCATCAATCACAACTAGGTCAGCAAGTTTACCTTTTTCGATACTGCCAAGATCTTTGCCCATACCTAGGTGTTTAGCGCCATCAATAGTACCGCCGCGTAGCGCTTCCCAAGGCGTGAAGCCGCCTTGTTCCATGATCCACAGTTCCCAGTGAGAAGCTAAGCCTTCACGCTGGCCGTGAGCGCCAATATGTACACTGACCCCATTATCTCGAAGCTCTTTGGCGTAGCTTGCTACGTTTTGGTGGTTGTACTGATTTTCTGGCGCAGTAGGTCTGCGGATCGCACGGCTATCTAGAATAGTCGACGGGGTGTAGCGAAGAAGACGCGGGTTCTTCCACACTTCAGTTTTGTCGTACCAGTACTCTTCACCCATCATGCCGCCGTACGACACAACAAAGGTCGGCGTATAGCCAAACTCTGTGGCTTTCCATAGTTGAGTAACATCACTGTAGCCTTTTTCCACAGGAATGCTGTGCTCAAGACCCGTATGGCCATCTACCAACATAGTCAGGTTCTGCTGAAGCTTACCGCCCCCTTCAGGCACTACCATCATCTCTTGATTTTTAGCCGCCCACAGCACTTGCTGACGCTGATCGCGACGCGGCTGGTTGTAGCTTTTCACTGAAATAGCACCGGCCTCTTTCAAGCGCTCTACGTGGAAATAGGCATCTTCATAATTATTGATAATCGCTTTGTACCCTAGCCCTTCTGCACCGTATAAAATCGTGCCGGTGGAGTAGATACGTGGCGCAACAATATCGCCTTTACGCTGTAATTCTGCCGCAGCAAAAATTTCTGTCGTGTCGTTTGAAGGGTCATGAATGGTTGTTACGCCGAACGACACATTCGAGTACTGACTCCAGTTTTGCTGAGGAATAATCTCATTGCGGCCCTGCGAGCCGTGAGCGTGCGCATCAACAAGCCCTGGGATAATGGTTTTACCCGTTGTGTCTATTTTCATTGCATCATCAGGAATGGTCACATCGCCACGTTTACCTACTGCTTCAATGCGGTTGTCTTTAATCAGCACAACGCCATCTTCAATCACCTCTTGGGTGTTGTCGGCATCGCGCATGGTTACCACTTTACCGCCAACCAAAGCTTTGTAACCAGATGGCTTGTCAGCTTTAGTAGTAAACGACAAGTTCATACCTTCAGCTACTGGCTCAGGTAAGGTTTCCGCTGCGCCATCAACAAAGGCAAAGGCTTCATCGAGTGAACGGCTAAATAGCGTAGGGCCGTTAAACCAGCTAAGGGTTCTATTGTCAGGCGACCACGTTAAGTATTCACCAGCACGGCTCGAAAGCTGCGTTACCGGCAGTGAGGTCATGTTCGGGCCTATGGTAATGCGCTTGCCATTTTCGACAAACGGCGCCACGTACGTTTTGAACTGGTAAACAAACGCAACCCATTTCTTATCGTGTGAAAGTTTGTACTCACTTACCTTATCTGCACCGTAAAGGTGGGTTCGCTTGTCGTTGCCCTTAAGGTTAACGCTTGAAAGCTGGGTTTCGTAGTAAGCTTCGCCGCCCGCTGATTCGGTGAAATATACTCGGTCATCGTTACCCGCGAAATGCGCGTTATAGCCGCCTTCAGAGACTTTTTCTACGGTGTCTTCTTCAAGATCTGCTACGTAAATTCCTGGCTCAACCGAGTATTTAGGGTCTAGTAAGTAGCCGCCCGTAAACTTGCGGAAGACGACTTTCTCGCCATCGGCAGAGAACGACGGCTCAATGAAGTGACCTGGCTGCTGGGTAATAACCTTTCCTTTCCCGCCACGAGCAGAAACCACGCGAACGGTGCCTAGGTCTTGGTCATTCCAGGTGGTATATACAATCGATTTTCCGTCGTTAGAAAAGCGCGGATAGTATTCGTCGTGGTCGTTTTGTTTCGTTAAACGCTTAATTTTGCCAGATTTAACGTCGCGCACATAAAGTTTACCTAACGCTTGGAAGAGTACGGATTTACCGTTGGGCGACATTTGAGACCAGCGGATCATGCGAACGTCAAATTCATCAGGTGCGACATCTACGTCAAAACGTAACGCATCGGCAAATTTCACCGTGCCTTCAACGGTCACGTCCATGGTGCTGGTGGTTTTATCTTTCACGTTGATAGTGTGGAACTTACCGCCTGTCCAATATACGATTTTGCTGCTGTCTGGCATCCAGTCGAAGTAGGCAAAGTAACCCTCTGAGCCAAAACCTTCCTGCATATCTCGCTCTAGTTCCAACGTCAGTGGTGTTTCTACACCTGTCTTGATATCTTTAATGAAAAGCGCGGTTCTATCTTTAACCCTACGTACAAAAGCGATGTATTTCCCGTCAGGTGAAGGCGTAGGAACGACGGCGCCGCCTGTACCGCTAATATAGCGGCTCTCTTCGCCGGTTTCGCGGTCGTAGCGAGTGATAGCAAAAATGCCCTCTAATGGGTCGCGGTTATATTCAAAGCGGGCACCCGGAACCGTATTTTCGGTAAAGTAAATGTACTTGCCGTCATGAGAAAATACAGGGTCGGCAATGTTTTGCTGGTCGCGTTTACCGCTGTTACGGGCTTTAATTTGTAAGCCGTCACCACCTGATTTGTGGTACATCCAAATTTCACCTGCAGGAATACTGCGACTAGACATGATGCCTTTGGTTACTACTAGGTATTCGCCGTCTGGACTCCATTTAGGGGAGTGGATTAGATTGCTTTTCTCTTTGGTTACCTGACGAAGATTACCGCCGTCAATGTCCATAACCCATACGTTGCTTAACCCATCTTTGTCTGAGATAAACGCAACCTGCTTTCCGTCAGGAGAAATAGAAGGGTGAATGTTCCATGCGAAGTCCTGAGTTAGCGGTGTCGCATCACCACCTTTCATGCTGACCTTATATAAGTCACCTAGCATGTCGAAAACCATAAACTTGCCATTTGGAGCAACGTCTAAACTGGACCACGTGGTTTCATTTGTTTTAATGCTAACTTCGTTTAGCGCGTAAGGAGGGTTGCTTACCTCCCACTTATCAAGTTCGGATTCTGTTTTTTCTTCACTGTCGTTTTGGGCGTATGTGGTAGGTACTACACCTAAGCCCAAAGCACTTACTAGAGTGACGGCTAGTAAACGTTTCTTTGTCGTTATCATAATTGTGTATCCAAGTGCTTGTTATTTATTTTCTGTCTACATCAGAGTACATGATTAAACGTAAAACACCGTACTCTTGGGTTGTAAAACTGAAGTTAATATTACTGCAAAATAAGCGAAATTCATTTAGCTAATGCGATTGTGGGCACAAATTTAACGTTCAACGAATGCGCCATCACTTTTAATGATGCTTGTCTATTACGGCAATAATCGCTAATTTCATAACAAGATATTAACAAATGACTCGTGTGGGAACTACTGTGAGCAACGTCGAACAACAATTGCATTATTCTACCTGTACGCTTTGTGAAGCCATGTGTGGCATTGAGGTAGCAACAAAAGGCCGTCAGATACTGTCAATAAAAGGGGATAAAGATAACCCTTTTAGCCAAGGCTATAGTTGCCCTAAAGCCAGTGCATTGAAAGATTTGTACGACGACCCTGACCGTTTGAAGCAGCCTGTTAAAAGAGTAAGTCTTGAAGGAGGCGAGAGCGAGTGGGAAGAAATCACTTGGGATGAGGCATTTGATTTAGTAGCGAATAATTTGCATAGCATCCAGCAAGCTCATGGCAACAATGCGGTAGGGGTATATTTAGGCAACCCTAATGCACACAATATGGGGTCGATATTGTTCGGGCCGTATTTCTACAGAGCGCTTAAATCGCATAACCGGTATTCCGCCACATCAGTTGACCAGTTACCACATCATATTGTCAGCAGAAGGCTGTTTGGTCATATTTCACAAATTCCTATTCCCGATATCGATCACACGCAACATTTTATGATTATTGGCGGAAACCCGCTGGCATCGAACGGCAGCATTATGACAGTGCCAAACGTGAAAAAGCGTTTAAAAGCCATTCAAAAGCGGGATGGGAAAGTGGTAGTTATCGACCCCAAGCGAAGCGAAACTGCCGATATTAGCTGCGAGCACCATTTCATTCGCCCGGGAAGCGATGTGTTGCTATTACTGGCAATGCTGCATGTGTTGTTTGAAAAACAGCTACATAAAATGGATGCAATATTGCCTTATGCCGAAGATATCAAAGAGGTAGAAAATTACGTTAAGGATTATTCGCCGCAAAAAGTGAGTGAGGCCACGGGTATTTCAGCGTCACACATTACTCAGCTAGTTACCGATTTCTGTGATGCCGACTCCGCCGTTTGCTATGGCAGAATGGGGGCAAGCGTGCAGGCATTTGGCACGCTAACGCAGTACTTAATTATGCTGTTTAACATGCTTACCGGAAACTTAGATAAGCGAGGCGGTATGATGTTCACGCAGCCTGCCGCCGACGTGCTTCCAGTATCAGGTAAAGGCAGTATGGGTGGGTTTACCTCTCGTGTAAGAGGGCTTCCGGCATTTGCCGGCGAGTATCCGGTGGCCTGCTTGGCCGAAGAGATACTTACGCCCGGTGAAGGTCAGATTAAAGCCATGGTGATTGGTGCGGGAAACCCAGTGGTTACTACACCTAATGCGGAACAGCTCGACAAGGCATTCTCTGAGCTCGACTTTATGGTGGCGGTAGATTTCTATGTTACCGAAACTTCTCGCCATGCCGATGTAATACTTCCTCCGGTGACTGCACTAGAGCGCGACCATTACGACATTGTATTTCACAACTTTGCGGTGCGTAATTTTGCTACCTACTCTGAAGCGGCAGTGGAAATAGATGAAGATCAGCTGACTGATTGGCAAATTTACTTGTCTTTAGCCGAGCGGTTAGATGCTTTAAATGGAAAAAATACAGCACACTATGCTGCACTTTGGGATAAGCAACCAAAAGGTGTGGTCGACGATTTATTAAAAGCTGGATTGTATGGCGGTAAACCAAGAAGTGCCGACGAAGAGGCTTTTGCTTATTCAAATTTCGCAGCTGATGAAAGCCAAGTGCGAGGACTTTCGCTTGAGGCGCTAAAAGCACATCCCCACGGTATTGATTTAGGGCCGCTTCAACCGTCTTTGCCTGAAGCCTTGTTCCATGAAGATAAGAAAATACACTTAGATTTTGATTACTTTATGTCGGACTTAGACAGAGTGAATAAGTACTTCTTTGACGTTGAAAATCAAGAAAAATCAATGGTCTTAATAGGGCGCAGGCATATTAAAACTAATAACTCGTGGCTGCATAACAGCCCGCGTATGGTTAAAGGCAATAATCGTTGTACGCTACAGCTTCACCCTGACGATGCCAAAGCACACGGTATTGAAGATGGTGATAAGGTGAGCGTGAAATCGCGAGTAGGGCAACTGACGGTCGAGGCAGAAATTACCGACGCAATTATGCCTAGCGTGGTTTCTATACCTCATGGTTGGGGGCACAACAAGAAAGGTATAAAGCTTTCGGTGGCAAGCCAAACCCCAGGGGTAAATACCAATATTCTTACCGACGATTTACAGGTTGATGAACTGTCTGGAAATGCAGTGCTAAACGGCGTACCCGTTGAGTTAGAAAAAGCTGAATAGCGAGAAACATCATTGATTAAGGGAAGACGACCAAGAGCTTGTCAGGATAGATGCACTGTTAACTGCAATTTCAGAGCAGTTAAAAGTTCGAGTAGAAGAGTTCTCGCACGCTGAGATAGAAGAGGAAGAGTACTTGGATGTTGAGTTTTTCTAAAACACTTATGTGGCATCCCTTCAAATGACAACCCCATCATATGATGGGGTTGTCATTGATAATTATAGCCAGCCTGGCAACTCGTTTATACAAGTTAACCTTCAACTTCCATATCTATCATGTCATCGTAACAAATTCTTCACCACTGGTAGGGTGAATTGCAACGCACGCATCAAAGTCAGCTTTGGTCGCGCCCATTTTTATGGCAACGGCGAAACCTTGCAGAATTTCATCCATACCGTGACCAATACCGTGTAGACCTACCACTTTCTCGTCCTTACCAGCACACACTAGCTTCATCTTTGTCATTTGGCGATGGCGGGTTACCGCCGTGTACATAGACGCAAAGCTCGAAGTGTAAACCTTGATGTTGTCTTCGCCGTATTCTTCGACAGCTTCTGGCTCGGTTAGGCCAATTGTGCCGATAGGCGGATGACTAAACACCACGGTTGGAATCATCGAGTAATCCATGTGAGCATCTTTTTGGCCGTTAAACAAGCGTTCGCTTAGCAAGCGGCCCGCCTTTATCGCGACAGGCGTTAATTCTGCCTCACCAGTAATATCACCTACAGCGTACACGTTTTTGGCTGTGGTGTTTTGATACTTATCTACTTTAACTGTACCGTCATCACTCAACTCGACATCGGTATTTTCAATATCGATTTTGTCGGTAGATGGCTTGCGTCCAATCGCCCAAATTAAGCAGTCAGCCTTAAGTACCTCGCCATTGGTTAAGTGTACTGATAGCTCGCCATTATCAGCTTTTTCAACTTTTTCCACGCTAGCATGATCGTGCAACTTACAGCCTTCAGCATGGATCATATCCACTAAGGTTTCGTGAATAATGGGGTCGAAGTTTCTAAGTGGCGCGTGTTTGCGAACGACTAAATGTGACTCTGTTCCTAGCGCATGAAGTACGCCAGCTAGTTCAACGCCAATGTATCCTGCGCCAACTACTACAGCGCGCTTTGGTTGTTCTTTAAGTGCAAAGAAACCATCAGAGTCAATACCGTATTCGGCACCTTCAATATCTGGAATTATCGGATGGCCGCCAACGGCAATGGTTATATGATCGGCGGTATACCGCTCACCATTAACTTCCACAGTGTTATTATCGATAAACTTCGCAAAGCCGCGAATAAGTGTTACATCGTTTGCAGTAAGTACGCGATCGTAAGAGGCGTGGATACGCTCAATATATGCCTGGCGGCTGGCAATAAGGCTGTCCCAGCTAAAGTGGTTTACCGACAAATCGAATCCGTATTCAGGGGCGTAACGGTGAATGGCTTCAGCAATCTGAGCGCCGTACCACATGGCTTTTTTCGGTACGCATCCCACGTTCACACAGGTACCGCCAATATCTTTTGCCTCAATGATAGCGGCCTTCTTTCCGTGCTTTGCCGCCCGGTTCGCAGATGCGATACCGCCACTGCCACCACCAATACAAATATAATCAAAATGTGTCATTCAAAAAGCCTTCTTTATCGGATTTACGATCGTGAACACAAGCATAAACGCTTAACCACGTTCGCTCAGCAAATCATTTTTAAACGGTTCTGTTTGTAAGATTAATTAAAAGACCGAAGTTTGCTCAATAGCGTTTCAATTAGTTAATCAATGGGGACAATGCATGTAAATAAAAAGGGCAAGGCGTAAACCACTGTAATTTGTGTTGCGCTAGCCCTATTTAAACCTAATGCCTTCAAAACTTACTCACTTATAGTAGCAGAAAGCTCTTCTGGTTCTATTTGAATACTAAACGCTTTTCCGCGCTCTTCTTCAAACTGAACGAGTTTTTGAATGGTAGCGTCACTAAATATGTGACCTTCAGGAAGGATAAGGATATGGCTATCGTTATATAAATTTTGGGCAAGCACCATACCTGATTTAAGCTGTGAAGCCTTCAGTGATGTCGAAAGTAGCTTTGACGTTGTCACATCTTCTGCTTCTAGCAAGAGATCTAAAAATTCGCCGTCATAGCGCGTGTTTCTGTGCTTTTTCATTTCTAATTTGGCATCGCGAGGGCTCATTTCAACACCGCTCATTCTGCCTGTAACTAAGCGCCAGTAATCTCTAGCAATTGCTAAGATACGTGCGCCAGCAGGGATTTCTTTCGCTACTTTGTTATACAAACCAGAGCCGTTGTAGTGTTCGAACTGAAACTCTATGATATCTGAAACTTGGTGAAGTTCGTGCGCCGGAGCAAGTATCAATGCTGCTTGCTTAGTTTGCGATAAGTAGTTTTGTTGTTGCTGATATTTAAGCTTTGAAAACGGTGCTTTAAAGTCTTCTGTTTCAAGCCCTAAGAGACCAAGTTCACAAATAAGACCTGCGTAGCGAACCTGTTTTATTTCGTCTTTCTCCAAACGTGCAATACGCGCAAGCTTCGAAGACAATTCACTTACCTCAATGGCAAATTTCCCGTTTATATTCGGGTTAATGCTAATCACATTAAATAGCACTTGTTCCATGGCAATATTGTGCTTCTCAATTTTGTTCAGCGCAGCTTTAATTTGACGAGTACGCTTATGTACCACTTGTTCTAGTGATGTATTTATATCTCTTAGTTTTCTGTTTTGAAGGCGTGTAAGTTTTTGAAGACGTGCATTTTCAGCCTTTAATTTAACTCGTTCTAGCCCTTCCTCAACTACCGATATTAACTCTTGGTTGTCCCATGGCTTCTGGAGGTAACGATGAATTTTGCCTTGGTTAACCGCTTTAATGGTGGATTCGATATCTGCATATCCAGTGAGCACTACTCTAAACGTGTCAGGATAATTAATAGCAACTTGTTCAAGAAGCTCAGCGCCAGACATTTGAGGCATCTTCATGTCTGAGATGACAACGTGTACCTCGTTTTTACTCATCAGTTCCAGTGCTTTAGCACCGCTATCTGCAAGTAGGAGAGTAATATCCATAGTGAAGAGCGCACGTTTAATTGCACGAAGAATATTAGGTTCGTCGTCGACAAACAGCACAGTATAGGTTGTAGCTTGCTCAGTAGCCTCTGTCATAAAAAATTATCCTTATATGCGACGTAACAACTATCACATGCAATGGCACTATTTGATACCGTTTCTTTATGCATGATCAGCTTCACCGTTATTTTGTGAGTCTTTGGAAACGGAATTGATAGGAAGAGCTAAAGTAAAGGTACTGCCGTCTCCTTCCGTACTGGTGGCCGATAGCATTCCGCCGTGTTCTTGCGCAATACCAAATGAAATTGAAAGGCCTAGCCCAGTCCCTTGTCCTTCTGGTTTAGTGGTAAAGAACGGGTTGAAAAGTTTATCAAGATGACTAGGCGGTATTCCGCAGCCTGAATCTTCTACCCGTAACTCTACAAACTCACCAACAGTGCAGGTGGTGATAATTATCCTTCCGTTTTTGCCGGTGGCTTCGATAGCTTGTCCAGCATTAATGAGCAGATTGGTAATGACCTGAGATATTTTACCAACGTTCATTTCTACATCTGGGATCCTTCCTAAATGAGTTTCTACCGTACAGATATACTTCAGTTGATTGTTTACCATAGCCAAAGTGGTACGCACACAATCATTGATATTGTGTTTCTGCATTTGGTCGCTATCAACCCGTGAAAACAGTTTAAGACCTTTAACAATTTCTGCAACGCGCTGCAAACCTTCGCGAGAGTCACTTAGTAAGTCCGAAATATCTTCATTAATGAAGGCCATATCTTGATTGCCCAGCATATTTTTTAATTCAACCAGTGATGCTGCACGTTTGTTTTCATCTTTCTGGTCTATAACAACTTGGATTTGTGAGAATATCATTTGGTAAGTAGCAACGTATTCGCTAAGTGTTGATATATTGCTGCTTACAAAACCCACAGGGTTGTTAATTTCGTGCGCAACGCCTGCGGCAAGCTGGCCTACAGATGCCATTTTTTCAGCCTGCAGAAGTTGGACTTGCGCTTCTTTTAAGTCTTTGTTTGTTTCTTCTAGCTGATAATTTTTTTGATTGAGTAAAGACGTTCTATCTTGCACTTTTTCTTCGAGAAGTGTGTTTAATTCCTTGAGCTCATCTTGTGCACGTTGACGCTGTTCGTACTCTTCTTTCAAACGCTCTACTAACTGATTAAATGCTTCAGCTAGTTCGCTTAATTCATCTTTACCTCTAACAGGAACAAAGACTTCTTTGTAATCTTTGTTCTTAACCGCTTCTCCTAAATGCTTTGCGCCTTGCAAAAGCTGCTGAAGCTGAGACATTAAAAACGAACCGAGTAAATACGAACACAAACCTACTAGCACGAACTCCATCAGAGCAAGGGTAACCGTCCAGTTTCTCACCCTAGAGATCGAGTCAGTGACTGAGGCGATGTTTAGGCCAATTTCCACATAGCCATAAAGCGTACTGCCTACCATAATAGGGGCGCGAGTGTCGTATACACCATCATCAGCTTCTGACACAGACAAGTCTGCTTCAAAGGGACGACTAAGCGCGGCTTCACTTCCTTTCTCTACAAATATATTGTTGGTTTTGTCTTTTACTCTCACGTAAGAAATATTAGGGTTGGTTAATATCTCGGATACATCAGCATCAAGTGAAGCTAAGTCATAGCTTAAAAAAGCATTCTTTGTTGTAGATACAAAAAGTGCAACCGTGGTGTCTGCAGATTTTTTGATGTTGCTGTCGACAAGATCATTTAATAATTGGAACACGGTCACAATTAGCACCAACAGCAACAGTGCCGCAATGCTGGCTATGCCTGTTATTGTTTTAAATCGTAACGAAAGCTTCATTTCTGCATTTCTCAAAGGTGTGGTCGTGAAAGCGACGCAATACCTAGTGCTCTAACGTCGTCCCAATCACTGTCGCTAGATGCAACAAACCCGCTGAATCCGATTCTACTTAAAATGGATGCCTTGCTGCTGTCATTAGATAACGCAATCAGTGCGTTAAGAATAGCTTGTCTATCGACTTCTGCCATTTTTGGGTGTGTAGCTATAGCGTGAGGCGTGTAGCCTTTGCTTTCCCATAGCACACGGAGATCACTTTTTACTGAGTCAGGGGAGATGTTGAGCGTGCGAAGAATACCGCCACCGGCTTTGAAAAAATTACGCTGAACCGACAAGTACACAGAATCATGTGATTTAACGTAGCGCGGAATAAACGCAATACCTTGTTTGCGCAAATGCGCGCTGGTGATTATCGTCGCCGCAAATGCCGCGGGCGCGGGGAAGGCTATTTCAGCACCGTTTAAATCTGCGAGCGACTGAACAGGACTGTCCTGATGTACGACGATCAACCCTCGAATCTTCTTGTCTCGTTGATGTGCAAGAGAACGATACCCTACTGAATCGTTGAAAACCACAAAGTGGTAAGGATTCATATATGCAATGTCGTAAAGCCCTGCACTCACGTTCGCCTCGAAAGTTGGGATATCTTTCGCTGTCCTAAACTCGATGGTATGCCCGGTGTATTTACTTAAATAATCGATAAGCGGTTGCCACTTCTGAGCCATTTTCTTTGCAGACTGCTGAGGAACAACAGCGAAAGTCAGTGTTTTTGCATTAGATGGGGATGTAATGAAAATGAGACATAGCAATATCAAAATGCGCTTTGTTAACTCAGACATAGTAGAACCTCTCCCATTAGAATTACATCGACATGAATTGCTCTAGGACATTCGTAAGATCATGGTTTGAGAAAGGCTTTTGAAGCGTTGCATCAGCACCAATTTCCAGTGCACGCTCAAGGCTTATATCGTCTAAGGCTGAGATAACAACAATTTTTAAATCTTTGTGTTTACTTTGTTGGCGGGTGAACTCGATAACACTGTAGCCATCCATGCCAGGCATACTGAGGTCTAGGGTCATCACTTTAGGCTCATACTGACTTAACATGATCCCGGCTTGAAAACCGCCAGTCGCAATATATGAATCAAATCCTGCACGTCTAGCCACGCGTTGGATAGATTTCGCTACCGGCATTTCGTCGTCAACAATAAGAATAGATGGCGATGCAATGCCTTTGAGCGCGTCTGGAATGGGCATGTCATGACGTTCAAGGAACTCAATAAAGTCCTCAACAAGAATACGGTTGTTACCACGCCCTGGAAGCTTAAACCCTTTAAGTTTCCCGCTTTCAATCCATCGAATTACAGTGCGAAGGTTCACATCGCAATACGACGCTATTTCGCCAGAGGTTAAGGTTTTCATATCTAAGCCCTGTAGATTTATTAACCAGAATTATAGCTGCTGTACTACATGGAGACAAAGTAGACAAAAGGATGAAATGTGACATTTGTGACAGGGTGTTTGCGAGGCCACAAGTTACTAACTTCTGTACTTCTATTCACCAAGTATACGTTTCAAGCACAATAACCTCATCAAATCTTCGTGATCCTTACTTTCAAACTAGAAGTAACTTCAAGATAGGTCAACTGCGGCTTAAACAATAGCTTGCTTTTAGTCAACGAAACCCCATCATTATTCTATCAACGTGTTAAGAGTGAAAAAGATTATGACAACCCCTGCAATTGAGATGGTAGACGGCCTACCAATTTTTTCTGCTATTGAGCCTGCCTCTATTAAGCCTGCTATCGAAAAAGCCATTGAAGCTTGTAAAAATGAAATAGAAGAAGTGGTAGCGTCGAATGATTACTCTTACAAGAATTTAGTATTACGCCTTGAAGAGGTAGACGACCGCTTAAGCAAAATGTTCTCACCTGTGTCTCATATGAACAGCGTAGTAAGCAGCGATGAATTGCGAGAGGCGCATGATGCGTGTTTGCCGCTTTTATCTGAATACGGTACTTGGGTAGGTCAGCACGAAGGCCTTTATAATGCTTATGCTTCACTAAAAGCGTCTGACGAGTTTGAAACCTTGAGCGAAGAACAACAGAAAGTTATTGAGAACGCGGTACGTGACTTTACGCTTTCAGGTGTTGCGCTGCCTGCACAACAGAAGAAGCGTTTCGCAGAAATACAGGCAAAGCTTAGCGAATTATCGTCAACTTTCTCAAACAATGTGATGGACGCCACCATGGGGTGGACCAAACACATTACCGATGAATCTCAGCTTGCAGGTATGCCAGAGTCAGCCCTAGAGGCTGCTGCGCAAGCGGCGCACCAAAAAGACTTGCAGGGCTGGTTATTTACCCTAGATATTCCGTCTTACTTGCCGGTTATGCTTTACGCGGATAACCGTGAGCTTCGCGAAGAAATGTATCGTGCTTATTCAACCAAAGCGTCTGACCAAGGACCAAATGCCGGTAAGTGGGATAACACCGACATTATTAAAGAGACCTTAACGCTGCGCACAGAGCTCGCTGAATTGTTAGGGTTTGCTAGCTATGCAGAGCGTTCACTGGCTACCAAAATGGCAGACTCTACCGATCAGGTTATCGGCTTCTTACGCGATTTGGCGGCTAAGTCTAAACCTCAAGCGGAAAAAGAGCTTGAAGAAGTACGAGCGTACGCCAAAGATAAACATGGTGTTACTGAGCTAGCAGCATGGGATTTGCCGTATTACAGCGAAAAATTGAAGCAAGAGAAGTACACCATTTCTGATGAAATGCTGCGCCCTTATTTCCCAGAAGACAAGGTGCTATCAGGGCTTTTTGAAGTAGTGCATCGCTTATATGGCTTGAAGATTATTGAGCAGCCTGGCATCGATACCTGGCATAAAGATGTGCGTTATTTCACTATAACCGACGATGCAGACGCATTGCGCGGTAGCTTTTACCTAGACCTGTACGCACGCGCTAAAAAACGTGGCGGGGCGTGGATGGATGAATGCCGAGTACGCCGTGAAATGACAGACGGTGAACTTCAACTACCGGTGGCCTACCTGACGTGTAACTTCAATGCCCCTGTAGGCGATAAGCCTGCGCTGTTTACTCACGATGAAGTCGTCACCCTTTTCCATGAGTTTGGTCATGGAATCCATCACATGCTTACAAAAATGAGCGTGGCTGGCGTATCGGGCATTAACGGTGTGCCGTGGGATGCGGTTGAACTACCAAGTCAGTTCTTAGAGAACTGGTGCTGGGAAGAAGACGCCCTTAATTTTATATCTGGTCATTATGAGACTGGAGAGCCGCTTCCAGCAGATTTGCTCGACCGTATGCTTGCCGCTCGTGATTACCAGTCTGCTATGCAGATGGTTCGTCAACTTGAATTTAGTTTATTTGATTTCTTACTGCACAGTGAAAAGGGCAGTGAAGTAGACGTGCAGGGCACGTTAGACAAAGTGCGCGAAGAAGTTGCCGTCGTTATTCCGCCATCGTTTAATCGCTTCCAAAACGGTTTCGGCCACATTTTTGCAGGTGGATATGCAGCGGGCTATTACAGCTATAAGTGGGCTGAAGTCCTTTCTGCTGATGCTTACAGCAAGTTTGAAGAAGATGGCATCTTCAACCGCGATACAGGCAAAGCCTTTTTGGAAAACATTTTAGAAATGGGCGGTAGTAAGCCTCCTATGGATTTGTTTGTTGCCTTTAGAGGGCGCGAGCCAAATGTGGATGCTTTGCTTAGACACAGCGGCATCAAAGGCTAAGCGGCTATGTCTGAATCTAGGGCTGAGTCTTTTGAATCTATCTACCGCCGAGCGTGCGAGCGCAAAGGCGGTGAAAGGGTGCTTGAAGCCATGCTTCAAGCACCGCTTTCTAAAGCGCAAATTGAAACTATTAGTGATGATCGTTTTTTAGCGGCCATGACTAAGCAAGTGTTCAAATCTGGCTTTGTATGGCGAGTCATCGAGCAGAAATGGCCAGATTTCGAAACCGTATTTTTCGGTTTCAACGTGGATAAAGTGTTGCTGATGCCAGATGAGATGCTAGAACAAAAATCGTCGGATAAGCGCATTGTTCGCAACTATAAAAAAGTGATGACAGTGCGCGACAACGCCATGATGATTAAAGACGTGGCTATGGAGCACGGCAGCTTTGGCAAGTTTGTCGCTAGCTTCGATAAAGACAACATCACCGAACTATGGGCGTTTTTGAAAAAACGCGGCGCGCGGTTAGGTGGCAATACAGGCCCGTACATGCTTCGAGCGTTGGGTATTGATACTTTCTTGTTTTCTCGTGACGTTGAAGATTACTTGCGAAAAAACGAGATCATAGATGGCGGGTTAACATCAAAAAAGTCCTTATCGGCAGCAAATGCAGCGTTTGCCCAGTGGCATAAAGAAAGTGGCCGTTCGCTGCAAGAAATCAGTGCTATTGTGGCATTTAGCTGGGGCACGAATAATCTTGCGGCGTAGCACATATTAGGGATTGTATATTGTATTGCGCGGTCCAGAGTATCAGGTAGACAGGGACGTACGTTGCGGACTTAAACAAAGACCAAGCTAATAGATTATTTTTTTAGTATAAGGCTCAGGCAGGCATAAAGCTTTTGCTTGAGCACACAATCCTATACACTTCGGCATTAATAACAATATTCAAATTACAGGACTGTCATGAGCGACAATCAAACTCCCGCTACGCAAGCAGACTCTGCAATCGACAATGCTAGCGAGCATACGACACACTTCGGTTTTAAGCAGGTAGATAAAGGACAAAAAGCCTCTTTAGTTGCCAATGTTTTTGATTCTGTTGCTGCGAAGTACGACGTAATGAACGACTTTATGTCGATGGGAGTGCATCGTTTATGGAAGCGATTTACCATTGACTGCAGCGGTGTGCGCGCGGGCAATAAAGTGTTGGATATCGCGGGTGGCACTGGTGATTTAACGGCAAAGTTCTCTCGTTTGGTTGGTCCCACAGGCCGTGTAACCTTAGCTGACATTAACCTGTCAATGCTCAAGGTAGGTCGTGATAAATTGCGCGACCGCGGTTTGGTTAGCAATATCGATTATGTGCAAGCCGACGCAGAAGCGCTGCCGTTTCCTGACAACCATTTCGATGTGGTGACCATGGCGTTTGGTCTTCGAAACGTGACGGAAAAGCAAAACGCGCTAAATTCTATTTTTCGTGTGCTAAAACCCGGTGGTCGCTTGTTGGTTTTAGAGTTTTCAAAGCCAACGTCAGAGCAGCTAAGTAAACTTTACGATATGTATTCTTTTCATATTTTGCCCAAAATGGGTCAGCTAGTAGCGAACGATGCAGAAAGCTATCAGTACTTAGCAGAAAGCATTCGTATGCACCCAGATCAAGAAACCCTAAAAGGCATGTTTGAACAGGCTGGCTTTGAACAGTGTGACTACCAGAATTTAACTGGCGGTATTGTGGCTCTGCACAGAGGCTACAAGTTTTAATGCCTACTTCAGCGCTTGTTACCGCTACGGTTGAATCGGCTCTAAACAAACTGCTGTCTTTAGATGAAGACAGCGAAAAAAGGTTAAAAGCCCTCAACGGCGCCAGACTAACCGCGTTTGTCTCGCCGCTGCCTTACGGTATCACCTTGTCTTTTTCTGACCGTGTCGACGTACTCAGCGAGCAAGGCTCGTTTGAGGACGCCGTAGCATCGCTAGGAGCAAAAGACTGCTGTATTAAAACGTCGCTACAGACTCTGCCAGAATTAAAAGAAACCAGTCAGCTTACCCGCCTTATTCAACAAAAAGCACTCTTTTTAGAAGGGGAACTGAACGTTGCCCAGCAAGTCAGTGCTTTGTTTCAGCAGCTCGACATCGACGTTGAAGAGTTGATTGCTCAAAAGACCAATGACGTTATTGCACATCAAACTGTGAAAACGGTAAAAACAGTGCATGAAAAATCGATGACGGCGTTAGCGTCTATGGCTAAGGTCTTCGGCAATGCCGTGGTAGAAGAAAAACAGTTGGCTGCACATAAGCTTGCGGTAATGCACTTTAGTGATGAAGTGAATGCGCTTCGCGACAGGGCTGAAAGTGCCGATGCGCGACTGCGCCGGTTAGAAGAAAAATTTAAGTAAGATTGAGAGAAGCAGGCTCATAAATGCGTATTGTTAGGTTATACCGAATTAACAAGGTATTGTTGGAACACGGCTTAGATGAACTTATTCCAGCAAAGTGGTTACCCTGGTACGCGCGAATTATGCGCCATGCCATTTTTTGGGTGCGCAATAAGCATAAAGGAAAATCACCTGGCGAGCGCATCACTCTGGCATTGCAAAACCTTGGTCCAGTCTTTATCAAGTTTGGACAAATGCTTTCTACACGCCGGGACCTACTTCCCCCAGCCATTGCAAATGAGCTGGCCCGCTTACAAGACAAAGTACCACCTTTCTCGTCAGACGCTGCGCAAGACATCGTTAAGCAAGCGCTAGGGCTGTCTGATTTAAATGAACTGTTTAGCGAGTTTGAAACCGCGCCACTCGCGTCTGCCTCTATTGCGCAAGTTCACGCAGCAAAGTTAAAACACAACAACGAAGATGTTGTAGTTAAGGTATTAAGGCCAGATATTCGCGATACCATAGTAGCGGATATGGAACTTTTATTCAGCTTGGCGAATGTCTTACAGCGTTGGCTACCGGACGGCAAGCGCTTACGGCCGGTAGAGGTGGTAGTAGAATACCGAAAAACCATTGTCGATGAGCTAGATCTGCTGCGTGAGTCAGCTAACGGTATTCAACTAGGACGTAACTTTGAAGGCTCAGACGCCCTATACGTACCTAAGATTTACAGCGACTACTGTCGCAGTAATGTACTGGTTATGGAGCGCATTTACGGCCTGCCTATTTCTAATATCGACGCTTTGTTGACCCAAAATACTAATATGAAAAAGCTGGCAGAGCGCGGGGTTGAAGTGTTTTTCACCCAAGTATTCCGCGATAGCTTTTTCCATGCGGATATGCACCCAGGCAACATTTTTGTATCTACGGAACACCCTGAGAATCCAAAATATATCGCAATCGATTTTGGCATTGTCGGTACGCTTAATCGAGAAGATAAGCGCTATTTGGCCGAAAACTTTATCGCCTTTTTTAACCGAGACTATCGCAAAGTGGCGCAGCTTCACGCTGACTCTGGTTGGGTGCCGCAAGATACCAACATCGATGAGTTCGAAATGGCCATTCGCACCGTATGTGAACCGATTTTCCAAAAGCCACTAGCTGAAATATCCTTTGGTAACGTGCTGCTACAGCTATTTAATACGGCACGACGTTTCAATATGGTAGTGCAGCCGCAGCTTGTGCTACTGCAAAAGACGTTACTGTATATCGAAGGCTTGGGGCGTCAGCTATACCCCCAGCTTGATTTGTGGAAAACCGCCAAGCCGTTTCTTGAAAACTGGATGAAAGAGCAAATCGGCTTTACGGCTATGATGGGGAAGGTGAAGGACAACTTACCATTCTGGTCAGAAAAGCTCCCAGAAATGCCAGATTTGCTATACGACAGTCTGCAACAAATGAAGCGCTTGCCTTTGCAACAGCAACGAGCACACTTAGCACTGCTCCAAGAGCAAAAGAAAACAACTCAGACCACTCATCTAAGCCTTGTAGGGGCGACATTTGTGCTTCTGTCAGCAATATTGCCAATTTACGATTTATCGTGGCATTTTCCCGCCAGTACAGCGGGGATTGGCGCAATTTGTTGGTACTTGGCGTGGCGAAAAGGACTGTGATTTTTGTTACGCTGCGGTGAAATATTTATGAAATCCGTAGTTAATTAATTAATTTGTATAGTAATCGTCCCGAAGAGTGTTATAGTGAATACGGCTCTAAGCCAAAGTCTTTAAATAGACGCGATTTTGTATTATTTGCTATATGTAAAACCACTCGAGTTACCCGGTAATTTGTTGTAAGTTGTTTGTCCATTCGTAAGTAAGACCCAATACTCCGCCAATTTAAAGACTCTAAAGAACTTTGTTACACGCGCTTATGCGCAATTTAATACGATATTTGAGGTCTATACGACATGTCTAAAGTTACAGGCACAGTTAAGTGGTTCAACGCTGATAAAGGTTACGGTTTCCTAACTCAAGATAACGGCGGCAAGGACGTTTTCGTTCATTTCCGTGCGATCATCTCTGACGGTTACAAAACGCTTCCAGAAGGTCAGCGAGTAGAATTTGAAGTTGAAGAAGGTCAAAAAGGTCTTCAAGCTGCTAACGTGCAAG
Organism: Alteromonas sp. S005; assembly: GCF_036864475.1. NCBI lineage: Bacteria > Pseudomonadati > Pseudomonadota > Gammaproteobacteria > Alteromonadales > Alteromonadaceae > Alteromonas > Alteromonas sp. S005. The sequence goes on from NZ_JAZETN010000011.1 coordinate 49,895, forward strand.
CTATCTAAGAATTCAAAAACGGCGGTCATTTGACCGCCGTTTTTCTTTCTATCGTCTACACCACCCGAACTAATCGTTTATCCCACCTATATTTGATGCTGACAGCATAATTCTAATATCAGTGCTCTGCGGTATTGCGAAGTCATGGCGTTTAATGCTTTACTCGTCGTTATGACCATGAATACATTTTCAGGGAGTGCTTTATGCGCATGACATCAATTATTCGATTCACAATGGCCGCAGTGCTACTTCTTCTTTGCTCAAGCCCTATCTATGCAGCTCAATCAAATGAACAAGTCGCTGGCCAGAAAGTGCTGGCAACAGTACTTAATGCCGAAATTAGTATGGCGGACGTTATGCCCAGCGAAGAAGAGAGAAAAAACATAAAGGAGCAGGCGAAAGATAACTACGCCGAAATGCTCGAATATGTTGCACGTGTAAACGCGTCTAACAAAATCTATGAACTTGTACTAGAGGATTACGCGAAGGAAAAAGGTATCACTCTTAATCAGGCTCTCGTGAACAAGTTTACCGATAAATTCGCAAGTCAGGTATCCAGTGATACGGCATCCAAACCTATCGAAGAAATAGCGGTTAAGCAGGTGATACAATTTCAAGCAGAAAGAGCCATGTTTGAAGAGTTTGGCGGTCGTGTTATTTTTCGACAGTCTAACCCACAAATGCCCATTGAAGCCTACAGCAAGCTGCTTTCTCGATATCGCGATGCGGGTAAGATTAACATAGTAGACGGGGAGCTGCACGAAGCGTTTTGGGCGGCCTTTAAGCCACCTTATCAATACGAAATTGCGCCGGAAAATGTCGACTTTACGCAGCCTTGGTGGCTTTAACTACATACTCAATAAAGTATGAGTATCGAACAAAAACAAAACTAAAAATGTTGGAAATGAAGGGCTAGGTTCCGCTATGGGTAGTGACAAAATAGGCGGTATAGACGCAATAGATAAAGCCATTTTGGCTATGCTTCAGAATAGCGCTGATACGCCCGTCGCGGAAATTGCCGAGCACGTCGGGCTTACGGTTACACCTTGCTGGCGTCGAATTCAAAAGTTAGAAGAAAAGGGCGTGATTTCTAAGCGTGTGGCACTATTGCAAGGAAAACAGCTGGGCCTTGCAATGACAGTATTCGTTCAGGTGAAAGCAGGAAGGCACGATGGGAAGTGGCTGGCAAGCTTTGCCAAACACGCGGCGTCATTTGATGAAGTTGTTGAATGTTATCGTATGTCAGGAGAGTATGATTACTTGCTAAAAGTACTCGTCACCGATATGGATTGCTTCGACCACTTTTATAAGCGATTGGTAAACGGTATAGAATTTTCAGACGTTACCTCTAGCTTTGCAATGGAGCAGATTAAATATACGACCTCGGTACCGTTAAACCATATTTAAGAACAAAAAAATGGGGCCGGTTTGACGGGCCCCATATAAATTAATGATTTTGTTCTTCAACGTGCTGGTCGGCATATATCTTGGATTTCTTTTTGATTTTACATCCTAAGATACGCTGCGCATTTTTACGGCCGATATAATGAGCGACTGTATAGGGGTGCGCGCGTTTGAAGAACCGTGAAAACGAATGGAATACATTTTCCATAGTATTGGCTCCTTCTAGTAAAAAATGCCCCAAATAAAATATAGTAATATTACAGTTTGATGTCAACAAAATATTCACCATTGTTTAATGTAGATATTTTGTTTTTACACGTAGTGTAGGCAAGAAATATTTTACGTCCTTCTATTTATTGATATTTATCGTTCAATAGAAAGGATCATTTTGATCGCGGGTTTTTGTCCACACTGCAAAAAGCAAATGACCTACGCAAGATGCCAGATTCAAAACGGAACAAAATGAAAAGTGCAGCAAACAGTATAGCTCTGGATAGAAAGTGAACACCATTGACTTTCAATAATGTTCACTATTGTTTTGAGTAATTGGGATCGCCAGCGATCCCATCAACGACTTGCTAGTAGTAAGACAGCTTTTCAGACTTGCCAGAGAAAATTTTATACACCATGGCCGTATAGGCTAAAATAATGGGCACAACAATGACTACACCCACAAGCAAAAAGCGTAGTGAGTTAGCGTCACTGAGCGCATCCATTACCGTCATCTGCCCAGGTATAATAAATGGGTAGTAGCTTATGCCAAATGCGGTAAAGCAAAGCAAAAATACAAGCAAGGCTATAAAGAACGGAAGCCATTCGCCTTTACCTTGAGCGTCAGGCAGCTTCTTAAGCAATACCCCGCACAATGCTAAAAGCGCAAAACATGCTACGGGTATAGCAAACAGCACATAGCCCCAAGGCGCCGATAGCCATAAATCTCGCACATCATCATGTAAGGTAAGGTTAGTAATACTTACCGCTGTAATTCCCACAGCCAGTACAATTAAACCACGGCGTGCCCAATAATAAGCTTTTTCTTGAAGCTCCCCTTCGCTTTTAAGTATTAACCAGCATGAGCCAATAAATGCATAAGCTGCCGTTACTCCAAATGCTGCAAGTAGAGCAAAACCTTGAGCCCAAATGTCAGTGCGAAGCCCAGTTACATAAATACCTAGCATGTAACCCTGCGCCAGCGTGGTTAGCAAAGAACCGTATTTAAACACTAAATCCCACTTACGTTTTTGCACTTGTACAACTTTAGCGCGAAAATCGAATGCCACACCGCGCAAAATAAGACCTAACAACATGAAAGTTGCAGGCAAATACAGAGTTTGCAAAAACTCACTATGAGCTTCAGGGAAAGCGATAAGCAGCAAACCGATAGCAAGCACAAGCCAAGTCTCATTGGCATCCCAGTAAGGGCCAATCGAGGCTATCATATCGTCGCGAAACGCCTCTGTTCTAGGCGGAATCAATACACCTACGCCTAAATCATAGCCGTCCAAGATGGCATAAAGTAATACAGATAAACCAAGTAAGCCCACATAAATATTTCCGAGCATCTCTGCTGATATATTTTCAAACATTTTTGCTCTCCTTAGACCGTGCTTGGGTCAGGTTCAGAAGGTTGCATCTTCGCTTTGGCGACTTCCCGCTCTTCTGTCGTGATCTCTTCGATCTCTACCGCTTTTCTGCACATCAACATAAGGGTTCCCATGTATGCAATCAAAAGCACGGTGTAGATAACGAGGTAGAGCGTGAATGACAATGCAATATTGGCCGGCGGCAGTTGAGTAACTGCGTCTGCAGTTTTCAACACACCACTCACTAAATAGGGCTGACGACCTATTTCTGTTACGTACCAGCCAGCGAGCGTGGCTATCCAGCCGCTAAATGCCATGCCTGCGAACGTGCGTTTTAGCCAAACAGGAAAGTCTTTGTTTCGCATAAGGTAAAGACTGCCAAGCCATGAAACGGCAAGCATCAACATGCCCATTCCCACCATAACTCTGAAGCCGAAGAACACAGGGGCTACTGGCGGGTGTTCACCTTCGAATTCATTTAATCCTTTAATCTCGCCCTTAAGTTCATGGGTAAGAATTAAACTTGCACCATAGGGAATGGGAATTTCAAAGTGGTTCTCCTTGCTTTCTTCGTCAGGAACTGCAAAAAGCAATAAAGGCGCGCCTTCAGTGGTTTCCCATAAACCCTCCATCGCAGCTACTTTTTGAGGTTGATGCTCTAGGGTATTTAAACCGTGCATGTCGCCTGCAAAAATCTGCAGAGGAATAAGCACGGCCGCCGTATAGGTAGCCGTTTTAAGCGCTAATTTTGGGGCGAGTTTATCGTCACCTTTCAACATACGGTATGCTGAAAGCCCAGCAATAAGGAAACTCGCCGTAAGGCCTGACGCCAACATCATATGAGCAAAGCGATAAGGGAAAGACGGATTAAAAATGATTTCTTTCCAGTTGGTGGCGTAGACCACACCATCGACCACTTCAAAGCCCTGTGGAGTTTGCATCCAGCTATTAAGGGCCAGTATCCAGAACGCGGAGGTGGTGGTACCAAGGGCAACGATAAGGGTAGATGCTGTATGCAGCCAGTTAGGAACACGGCGAATACCAAATAGCATGATACCTAAAAACGTGGCTTCTAAGAAGAAGGCGGTCAGTACCTCATAACCTAAGAGCGGGCCGGCCACGTTGCCCACTTTCTCCATAAACCCCGGCCAGTTGGTGCCAAACTGAAATGACATGGTCACACCGCTAACCACGCCTAGTGCAAAGCTTAGGGCAAAAACACGGACCCAAAAACGATACATGCGCATCCAAACAGGGTGACCTGAAATGTTTGAGCGCAGTTTAAAATAAAAAAGAAACCAGCCCATCGCCATGGTGATGGTTGGAAACAAAATATGAAAACTAATATTTAACGCAAATTGTAAACGAGACAGCAAGAATGCATCCACAGAAAGCCCCCTTAGTTAACGCTGTTTTTCCCTGGAAGTAGCTTGTCCTTGAGTTCAAGCATACGGCCCACGCCAGAACCTAATTTCATCAACGTGTTTAGCTTTTCAGGTCCAAGATTCTGAAGCTCTTCAGACCATGCCGTAATTGATTCGAGTAAATCATGAATTTCGTTCAGTTTGTGTTGGGCGTTTGCCTCCTTTTCATTAGCAGGTGCATCAAGGAGCAAATCCCGAAGCAGGCTCATGGTTGGGTCTATTTCGCGCTTTCTACGCTCTTCAAAAACCCGGTTTGCCAGCGTCCAGATATCGCCAGCGGGAATAAAAAACTCTTTCCTTTCCCCAGGAACATGGTGCTGTTTAACTAAGCGCCATGACTGAAGCTCTTTTAAGCCCATGCTGGTGTTGCCTCTGGAGATATTGAGCGCATCGGCAACCTCTTGGGCCGAAATAGGCTCTTCGTTTAAAACGATAAGCGCAAGAATTTGTCCAACTGTTCTGTTGAAACCCCAGCGGCTTCCCATTTCGCCAAAGTGCATAACCGCAGATGTAATTAGAGGCGTCATTTTCATTTTAATATTCCAGAAGTTTCAGAAATTACTGAAAGTTTATTGCGTCAAATCAAAAAAAGCAACAATAAAGCATTTTATTAGCAAGATTTAATTGATTATTTAATGAATGTGAACTGAACAAATCTCTTCGATATTACATGCTTTATTCAAGATAAGTTGTTATCGTGACAACAATTACTGTTCTAATCATGAAAGCTCGCTTTCCAAATTTCTCGGCGCAAGGTAATGCAACAAAATCAATACTCACAGCCTTCACTTCAAAATTGTGAAGACGAGGCCATTCATTTAATCGAAAGCGTTCAGAGCTTTGGATATGTTATCGCGATAAACCCCGACACTAAAAAGATTCACGTATTCAGTGAAAACATTAAAGAGCTATTTAAAGTCAATATAGTGGCGGGTGAAACGCCGGTCACAGATCTGATTGACGTGCCTTCACCAGACGCGCCTACATTCAAAACTATTTATGAGTCGGTTAAAGGTGGAGGGGTGCGCCATGCCTATCAATGGAAGTTTGCAAAAAATGCGCTTTGGCTCGATAACTGGGAAAAAGAAGGTAGCGGCGTTGCCTTTGATTCAAATGGTTTACTGGTAATAGAGTTAGAACCCACGCCTCAGCTAAGTTATGAAGCGGCTCAGCGCTGGGTACCAATGGATGTAGACATTCGCGCCCTACTACCCAATGTAGATGATAAGGAATCGATTAACGATGTCGCAGATGCGATAGCAAAGGTGTTTCAAGAATATATCGACTTCGATTCAGTAATGGTCTATCAATTTGATGATAAATATTGCGGCAATGTCATTGGTGAAGCAACTCAGCCAGACTCACGTTCATTTAAAGGGTTGAAATTTCCCGCGTCGGATATTCCCAAACAAGCCCGAGAGCTATACCTTAAAAACCGTGTCCGCTGTGTATTTGATGTCGAAGAGCAACCTATACCTTTACAGCCGTCTTTAATCGAGGCTGAACGCGCGCCAATAGATCTCTCAATGTCGATGGTACGTTCGGTATCACCTATACATATCAATTATTTAAAAAACATGGGTATTCGTTCGTCGTTTTCGGTGTCGCTTGTGTTTGAAGGGAAACTGTGGGGACTACTCGCTTGCCACAATAGTGAGCCTAAATATATCGACCAGAAAAAGCGTTTAGTGTGCGAATCACTTGGGCACCTTTACGCTTGGCAAATGCATACAAAAGCGCTTCATACAAAGAAAGAACAGTTTCAACAACGCCAGCGTAAGCTGAATAATATTGTCCATCAACTTACTTCTTACTCAAATCCATTGGAGGCTATTTCGAACAAAGAGACCCCTCTGCTGGAGGTTGCTAATGGTTGTGGCATGGCGGTTATCACGCCCACGGGTAATTACCTTGTTGGTAAAACCCCCTCAGAAGAAACGTTAACATTATTGTTAGGTAAATTTTCTGTCAGTGATTCAGAACAGTCGATAGCCATCAATAGATTAGCAGATGAGGTTTCTGAAGACTGTTCGCTTAACGGTATACGCGGTATGTACATTTCTTGTGTATCTGCCAAGTTGGGCTACTTCACCGTATGGTTTCGGGAGCAGCGTGACAAAACAATTCGCTGGGCAGGCCGAGAAGCAGCTAAAAAGGATATCGGTAAGTCATTAACCCCCCGTAATTCTTTTGATTTGTACTTACAAAGTGTGGCTGATGAGTCGGTAGAGTGGAGTGAGGACGACAAGCTAATTATTGATGGGTTCGACCACTTGTTTATCCCCTATGCCCTCAGTCTGAAAGCGTCTTCAGATCAACAAATTAGCAAGTTAGAAGAGTTGGATAAAGCTAAAGACCAGTTTCTAGCAAGTATCTCACATGAGCTTCGCTCACCGCTTAATTCAATAGTTGGGTGGACAGATTTAGCCCTTATGGATGTGGAAAATGTAGATAGAATGAAAGATGCGCTGGGGGTAATCAAACGCGCCGCATCTACTCAAGCCGCCTTGATAAACGACATCTTAGATTTATCTCGTATTATATCGGGCACCATGAAATTGAGTACCCATTCGCTAAATATTGCATCATCTATTTCCGAGGTAGCCAAGTCATTTGAAGCTGGGTTTGCAAGTAAAAATATTCAGCTTTCAATAAGTTGCGAAGACGAATATACCCAGATATTAGGCGATAATTTACGCATAAAGCAGGTTATAAATAACTTATTAAGCAATGCACTTAAATTTACGTCAAAAGGCGGTACTGTGCATGTTCGAGGCAAAAGAGAGCATTCAAACTACCTGTTTCGTGTTAAAGATAACGGAAAAGGTATGACACGTGAGCAAATAGCCCATGTGTTTGAGCGTTTTTATCAAGGCAATGATTCCCACAATAAAATTGGACTTGGGTTAGGTTTGTCCATTGTAAAAAGCTTGGTTGAAATGCACGGTGGTGAAATTTACGCAGAAAGCGATGGGCCTAATACGGGTACTACGTTTTACGTTACATTGCCTATCGCTCCATTGAGCTTGCATGATGAAATAATCGAAACTAAAAATAGTGAAATTAGTGACTTAACAGAGTCTTTGCGTTTAAGTGGTTTGCGAATTTTGGTAGCGGAAGATGAACAGGACGCACGCAATTTTATAAAACTATTTTTGGAGTCTAACGGAGCTCGCGTCAATGTGGTTAAAAATGGCTTGCTAGCGTGGAAAGAGCTCAACGATATGCCTGAGGCTTTCGATTTACTGCTCTCAGATATAGGTATGCCGGAATTAGATGGATTAGGTTTGATGCTTAAAATGAGGGCTAGTCAAAACCCTGAAATCGCCAAGCTTAGTGCCGTTGCGCTTACTGCTTATGCTTACACTTCTGACAGAGTAAAAGCGCTAAAAGCGGGTTTCAATAACTACGTATCTAAGCCGGTTGATGGTGAAGAATTGCTAACCATTCTGGAAATGTATTTACCAGAAACATCGCACTAACGGCGTTTACTAAAATTATCTATGCGAACTGTTATTACCTACCAGCGGCGAAGCAGCTGCTGGTAGACAGTTTTGTCTAGAAGCGACTCGCGGGCTGATACACTTTCTTTAACAGAGAGTACTGTACGAGCCTCCTCCAACGATGCATACTGCTCACCGTCTACATAAAATACGCTGCTGTTAGAGGTAGGCTTACCGTCAAGAGAGTAGGCGGTGTTTAGCAAGTCAGCGGTTGTAGTTATGCTGCTGTGCCCAATAAAATCAGCTATGCCATCGCCATCCACATCCTTTGTTATCCACGCTAGTGCAAGAGACTGATTGAATTCTCCGTTATTCTGCAGCGTCGATACGGCCTGGTTAAATTTTTCAATAATGCTTTCAGCCCTCGCAACATTTTTACTAAGAGCTATTTGAAACCCTGTTTTTGCCAAAGGCTTTGCTGAAAAATGCAGTGTTTCTTCACTATCGTTAGCAAGCAAAATGTTTAGTTCCTGAGCGAGGAGCTGGGTGGTTATTAAATAAGGTGCTCTATCATCGGCAAGTTGGCGAAAGGCATCAAAAGTTGTGGGGTTGCGCGACCACTTTATATCTTTAAGCAATCGGAATGAGGGCGTGTTAGCAAAGCGGTTTTCAATGGCAACCCGATTGCCTTTTAAGTGTGGAAAAAGTCTAACTTCCTCTACGTTTGCCTCTTTACTTACCGCATAAAGATGAATAGGCAAGTAGACATCGGAAAGCACATAGTTGCTAATATCTTCGCCCAAATTCACGTAGGCAAACTCACCGTCTAGTTTTCCCGTTAAGACAGAGCTGCCTAGAAAAGCCTGACGCATAACCTGAAGCTGAATATCCAGCCCTGCTTCTTTGAACACCTTTTCAAGCAAGGCATTAATTCGAGCAGGCTCACCATCATCGCTAATGTAGGTTTCAAAGGTAGCGGCACCCAAAGTCGTGGGGGCGGCATGTAAAAGCGAAGTGTTAACAAAACAAATTGCTAGGCTGATACCTAACAAGGAAAGGCGTCGAGTGAAAAAAGAAAGCGAAAACGCGCTGAATTTTACCAAAAGTGAACTCCGAACTGCCATCATGCATTTACTACACTGTAATGCAGTTAGTCACGTAATTCCAATAAACACGCATTGGCTTAAATTAACAAAATGTAAGTCACATCAGTATTTTGTGCAGTATGTGTTGGGCTAGGTGAGTACTAACGGCACTCGTGACGATAAGCCTGTTTCGCTAATGGCTTACTGTCACGAGTATTAGCTTAAGCTAAATAAACTAGTCGCCGAAGCTTCCCGCGGGACCAGGGTAAACCACAACGCTTTCAACACCGTCTTTGTTCACGCTAGCAACGCCAAAAAAGTAGTTGTCGATAACGACGTTCTCAAGCATGGCCTCGGTCACATTGCCCACATACTTACTATATTCCCACTGCGGTGCATCGGTATGACGCCAATATATTTTGTAACCTTTAAGCTGAGGATTTTGTTTTGCATCCAGTGCATCCCACTTTAAGAAGGTTGAAGGCTGAACAGCGCCCGCAATTTGTACGTTTGCAGGTGGATTCGGTGCCCACGCCATCGCTGCAAGAGAAACCGCGTTTAGACCGGTAAGCTTAGCTGCGTAGTCAAAGTCAACGCCATCTAAGGTATCACCATAGGCAATCCCATCTTCTACGCGAAGGTCTTGGTGTTGGCGGGTATAGTTTTCGTTAGTCTCCATAATACGAATACCCGGATAGCCCAAGTCGTTAAACGGGCGATGATGTCCACCACGGCCAAAGCGGTCTAGGCGATAAATCACCATAGTGTCTAAGTTCTCAATGTACTTATCCGCGATTTTATCGATATAGCGGGCAAGGTTTCGGCTTGGTGAGTCTACTTCACCACCGGTAAAGCGGCGCATGCGAGCGTCTTTTTCGGTTTCGGTCACGCGTGTACCTTCGGCAAACAAGCGAGCGGTGGTGTTGTTAATTACGCCATTAACGCCTTCAATGTTGCCGATCATGTCGTTGTTTAGGACCGCTTTAATTCGCCATCCGTCTTTTTGGGCTTGCTTTGCCATGATACGTCCGCCGAAAAGCCCTTGCTCTTCACCTGATAATGCTGCGTAAACAATACTGCCGTTAAACTTATATTTCGACAACACCCGCGCGGCCTCAAGAGTACCGGCAACGCCCGAGGCGTTGTCATTTGCGCCCGGCGAATCAGAGGTGAAATCCATGACATCAGACACTCGTGAATCAATGTCGCCTGACATGATCACGTAACGATCCGGGTCAGTACTACCACGTTGAATAGCGATAACGCTGACCACTTCTACAGGCTCTGGAATACGTTTCTCACCGCTAATTACTTCTGATTGGTAGTACACCTCTAAGCAGCCACCGCACTCGGCTGAAATTTTATCAAACTCAGATTTAGTCCAGCGACGCGCAGCGCCTATACCACGGGTGTCAGACTCGGTTTCAGAAAGGGTGTGGCGAGTACCAAAATTGACTAACTTAGTAATGTCTTTTTCGATATTTTCAGCGGAAACACCGTCGGCAATATCGTAGAGTGCTTGCTGCTGCTCGCTCTGGGCGTGAGCGGCGAAACAAAATGTGCTACTCAATAAAACAGTAGATACCAGTAGGCTATTTTTTCTTATTTTTACGCTTATCTTAGCGAGTGAGGATAGGTTTTTTATCATTGTTCTCTCCAGTGTTTATCTTTTAACCATAACCAATACGTGGCTTGGCTACAATTGGAGTAACCGATTTAAACTAGCCAACTGTCGCAAGCTTAAAACTATCTATTCTTTACTTTCTGGTAAAAAGTAAAGATGGTAGTATAATAAATGAACAGTTGAGAGGTGTGGAGATTAAATAACAATGGCTAAAGTTAGTATGAAACGGCAGATAACGCTACCCGCAGAGTTGTGTAGCATTGCAAATATCTATGCGGGCGATGATGTTGAAAGCTTTGTTGATCGTCAAGGTGTTATCTCTATTGTGAAAAAACAAACTGGCGCAGCAAAAGGAATTTTGAAAAATATCACTGTTAATCACAGCTTCAGTGATGAAACGTCTCTCCAGAGCGCGATAGAGAAATGATAGCTATAGATACGAATGTCTTGCTTCGTTACTTACTACAAGACGACGAAATGCAAGCTTTGCAAGCAAGTAATTTGATTCTTAACTCTGAGAAAGTCTTGATTACAGATGTGGTATTAATTGAAACTATTTGGACGCTAAAAGGTAAGCGCTACAGTTTAAATAAAGAGAAAATTATTCAGGTTATTCATGCACTATTTGCCGAGCCAAATATTGTGTTTGAGGATAATCAGGCAGTCTGGGGCGCATTGAAAGATTTTATCAATGCTAAGCCAATAAAAGCGGGCGGGAAAACCAAGCAAGCAGACTTTCCTGACGCTCTCATCATTAATAAAGCCAAACGTCACGCGCAACTATATAAGTTTAACCTCACCAAAGTGTTTACCTTTGACAAAGCGGCTCAGGAGATTGAAGGTATGATTGATCCCCAATACTCCTGATAAAGCGCCAGCGACGATTCGATGGCGGTAGGTTTTAACAAGCCTCGTATACAAATGGCTTAAACAAACGCAAACGCATCGCCAAACAGGTTCTCAACCTTTAAGCCGCGCTGAGTAAAATCGTCGCGTACTACTTTTGCCATTTCGAAGCGACCGGCAACATATACTTGAACGTTCGCAAAGTCAGCATGGTCTGCCATTACCGCATGATGCACCCAGCCCGTTCTGCCTTTCCATTCATCACATGCAAACTCAACAACTGGCACAAAAGTGAAGTGCTCATTTGCCTCAGCAAGCGCTGTTAGCTCATCGGCTAGATATAAGTCATCCGCATGCTTCCCGCCCCAATAAAGGGTAAGTGGTGTTTTGTCACCGCCGTTAAGGTGCTCTTGCAGAATGGAGTAGGTATACGAGAAGCCAGTACCACCAGCAATAAGCACCATCGGCAGGCCATTGCTTTGCAAAAAGGCATTGCCATTACCCACATTTACAGTAATTTCGCCATCTGCACGCATGCGCTCAAGCACTTCGCCGGCGTAGCTGTTGCCAGGCTCTGCGCCAATGTGTAATTCAATGCGGCTGTTATCAAAGGCGGCGTTAGCAATTGAGAACGGACGCATATCTTTTTCGCCCATCACTACCATAGCGTACTGACCGGCCTTAAATTCCACAGGGCTTTCTGGCGTTAATTCAACTTTTTGAACCACTTCGGTTAAGGGCGTGATGCTTGCAACCTTACACTTAATTTCTGACATGTATTCTCTTTAAACCTTCTTGCTTAGCGTGTCGCCTTTTTATGCGCTTTAATACAAGCGCATGCTCAATACAAAATAAATAGCGCTAAAAATAATTGCTACATAATACCAAGACTGTCCCAAATATCATCAACCCGTTTTTTAACGTCTTCGTCCATCACAATAGGCACGCCCCATTCACGGTCGGTCTCTCCCGGCATCTTGTTTGTTGCATCCATGCCCATTTTAGAGCCGAGCCCTGAAACCGGTGATGCAAAATCTAAGTAATCGATAGGCGTATTTTCTATCATTACTGTGTCGCGGGCTGGGTCCATACGTGTAGTAATTGCCCAGATGACATCGTTCCAGTCGCGGGCGTTAACGTCATCATCACACACTATCACAAATTTGGTATACATGAACTGACGTAAGAACGACCACACACCCATCATCACCCGTTTCGCATGGCCAGGGTATTGCTTCTTCATGGTAACTACTGCCATACGATAAGAGCACCCTTCGGGGGGCAAGTAGAAATCTACGATTTCAGGGAACTGCTTTTGTAAAATAGGCACAAACACTTCATTAAGCGCGACACCTAGGATAGCTGGCTCATCGGGTGGACGGCCGGTATAGGTTGAATGGTAGATTGGATCTTTGCGGTGGGTTATGTGGGTGACGGTAAACACAGGGAATTCATCAACTTCATTATAATACCCGGTGTGATCGCCATAAGGACCTTCAGGTGCAGTTTCGTCCTGAGCTATATAGCCTTCAAGCACAATCTCGGCGCTAGCCGGAACTTGCAAATCGTTACTGATAGATTTAACCACTTCGGTTTTATCACCGCGCAGAAGGCCTGCAAAAGCATATTCTGAAAGTGTATCGGGTACAGGAGTAACCGCACCTAAGATGGTGGCTGGATCTGCACCAAGCGCCACAGACACAGGGTAGGGTTCGCCCGGATGGGTCTGACACCACTCACGAAAATCAAGGGCGCCACCACGGTGTGATAGCCAGCGCATAATGAGTTTGTTTTTGCCAATAACCTGCTGACGGTAAATGCCCAAATTCTGGCGCTTCTTATGCGGCCCTTTAGTAACACTTAAACCCCAGGTTACCAAGGGCGCAGCGTCACCCGGCCAACAGCGCTGTACCGGAATTTTTGACAAATCGACGTCGTCACCGGTAAGCACTACTTCCTGACAAGGGGCTTTTTTTAACACTTTAGCAGGCATGTTCAGCACCTGTTTGAACACAGGTAACTTTTCCCAAAGATCTTTTAGCCCTTTTGGCGGCTCTGGCTCTTTTAAGTAAGCCAGCAGTTTGCCCACTTCGCGCAGCGCTTCAACAGAGTCTTGCCCCATGCCCATCGCTACGCGCTCTGGCGTACCGAATAAATTGGCCAGTACCGGCATATCGTGGTTTTTTGGGTTTTCAAACAGCAACGCAGGGCCGCCAGCACGCAATGTCCTATCGGCAATTTCTGTCATTTCAAGATCGGTATCAATGGGCTGGCTAATGCGTACTAACTCGCCTTTTGCTTCAAGCTGGCGAATAAAGTCGCGTAAATCTTTATACTTCATCTGTTATGGCGTATCCACGTACGTTATTTATGGCAAGAATATACCATTTTAAGTCAAAGTCCGATCAGTAAGCGGTGTGAAACCAACATTAAACGTTCTACAGACAAAATAACCTTTACAGTGGCGTCATTTAGGTGTGATATTGGAATATGTTATGAAATTTAACAATTGCGGGCCAACGGTACATGGCGCGCGTATAATTACACAAGCCCTTGTATTATAGTGCTTTGTGATAACACGCAGCAGTAATGTGCGTATTAAAACCTTAATAACCCTTTCGCCTAAGGTGGTTACATGAGTTCATTCGATCAGGACATGCTAGACGAGTTAAATTTGCTACTGAAGTTTCCTGCAGACAGTCTGCTTCAGGGGTTGAAAATCCATCACGATGCTAGTCAAAGTATGGTGAACGCAGCATCAAGGCTGTATTCGAAAGGCTTAATCACCCAGCCTGATGGCGGTTACCTAACTGATTTAGGTATTGATTTAGCCGACCACGCCCGTCACATTCAATCGGCCATGTGCCCGCGAAAAAGTAGTCATTAGCCTAAACGTTTTTTGCTATACCCTTTAACCGAGAGGTCAAAGTTAAAATAACTTTGCCCTCTTGCGATTATTTATGCAAAGAAAAGTATGTCTTAGTTAAGTTAATCTATACTAGGTCGATAACTGAACTAAGTATGTGTGACCAACCTTTATTGCTTAGCTATGAAACGAATTATATCTACCGCTTTATTAATCTGTGTATCCGTAACCGGGTTTACTGCTCATGCGCTTGAGGGGGAGACGATAGAGGAGCTTCGTGCAGTTCAGCTCTACAGCCAAGACGCGCTCATTGACATGATTAACGCGAATACGCACCTAGATAAAGTGGTAGAAGACAGATGTCAGCTTGTTCAAGACATTGAAGCTCGCGCCGATGTGCTAAAAATTCCAGCCTACCAATTTTTATGGGGCGATATGCTGGCGTGGGGGGTGTGCGTAGATGTCGAACCTTCTCGTGGGATTGGCTATATGGAAGACGCAGCAAATCAAGGTTTGCCTGCTGCACTTGAGCAACTTGGACGTTATTACGCAAAAGGTACGCTGGTACAGCAGGATAAAGCACGTGCAGTGGTGTATTTACGGGAAGCTGCAGCCCTTAAAAACCTGAAGGCGCAAATTCGTCTGGTTGAATTGTTTTTAGAGGGGCACGGCAGCCCTTACGATTACGAAGAGGCGTACCACTGGCTGTATAACTCGGTGACAAACGACAAAACACAGCATCAGCAAATAGCGTCGTATCTTGCTCGTTTAGAAAAACTCATGCACCCCAAAGCTGTGCGTGAAGCAAAGCGCCCTTTGGATAGCTAAATATTACCCGTACGTAATCGATAGCAAACGTCTAAATCATTAAGAGAGTTTGCGGGGGCTTAGCGTTTCCGCCAGCCTGTGAGCATTGGGCGAACTAACTGAATATTTCCCATATATTGCACAGCAAACACCGCAACAATATGCACTAGCACGCATGCGTAGAGGGCATCGGCCATAATGCTGTGTACCCATTCCAGTGTACTATTGCCGAACATAGCATCTATTTCTTCCATCATAAAACCGGTAACTCCTAAACCCAGCAGTAGTGTGATAACAGCTATTATCATCAACCAGCCAAACGGGTTGTGACCATGGTGAGTGGGAATTTTCTTTTGTTTTACGTGTTGAATATGCTCAGCGAAGGCGTGTTGATGCAGTGACACATTAGAAAAGCTTGCATATTCAGTGGCAATCCTTTTACTTCGTGGAAGCTTGGCTGACAAAAAGCCCCAGCCAACACGCATGGATATAAGTGCTACCGCGATGTAACCAGCTATTTCGTGATAAAGGCGACCTGGCTCCACAATAAAATAGTTAGTCACAAAGGTAGCGACAAGGCCCCAGTGGCATAGTCGCACTATCCAATCCCAAATATAAATATCCGAAGGCGTATCTTTAGGTCTGTACATTAGATATCTTTCTCAAGGTAAAACAAAAACGCTGCAATAGATTGCAGCGTTTTTCTCGAGTATCAAAGCAACCGATCTATAAGTCGTTTGCTAAAGCATACTTAGTGCATTTCTTTTTTAACAATGCTGCCATCAACTGGATTAAAGTAAATTTCTACTTTGTTTTCTTCTTTATCGAAACCATAGATTTCGTAGCAGTTGCCGCCCGTTACTTTAAATTCGTTAATTTTGTAGCCCTGCGCTAACAGCTGAGCCTGAAACGCATCTTGGTTTTGCCATTCAGCTTCAGGCGCAGTTGTACACTGCGTAGTCCCGTGCTCTGCACTACAAGCACTTAAAAGGGTTGCAGCGCCAATAGCTGTAGCCATCATTAATTTTTTCATTGCAGTCTCCATTTCGCTTTTTAGTTAAAAGTTATTTCTGTCCTACGTGGAATGAGTGTACTTAGTTTGCTCTATGATTCAAAGGGGCGTTTTTTGCTATGCCAATTATCGCGGCGTAGATTTTTCCAATCGCATATATCTGTCACAAAATTGCCTTTCATTTGTAACCTATATTTCATCGTACCGTCTTAAAAGCGCTCTACATTCTTGTGCTTCGATGATTCTAAAAAGTAAGCAACATCGCCAATCTATCGGTGAATTGCTAATAAAAACACATAAAACACCCTATAAGCACACGAAAGGAATGATTTAATGCGCCCTCTGTATTCACGTCCGGTTTATTCACGCTCTTTGCTCGCCACAACCATTGCGTTTGCTTTATCAAGCGCAGCAATTGCGCAAGAAGTAACGCCCGACACGGAAAGCGAAACAGATTATATAGAAGAGATTACTGTAACTGCACAAATGCGAGAGCAGTCCGTAATGGATGTGCCAGTTACTATGGATGTTATAGGCAGCGAGTTTCTGGAGCGCACCAATATAATGGAGCTTGATGAGCTATCTCGTATTTTGCCTAACGTTCAAATTCAGGAACAAGCCGTAAGCTTACCGTCTTTCAATATTCGCGGTGTCACCGATGATGTTTCGTCAGTGTCGGCTACACCTCGCATTTCGGTATATCAAGATGGTTTCGATATCAGTAAGAAAACCGTAGCCAGTGTTGCGCTTTACGATATTGCTCGCGTAGAGGTTCTAAAAGGCCCACAGCCAACCTTATTTGGTGTGGCGGCAGCCAATGGCGCGGTAAGCATTCACTCTAATCTTCCTACCTTTGAACAAGAAGGCAAAGTGCAGGTTGGCTATAACTCAGAGCAGGGCCAAGAAGTAGAGTTTATGTATAACCAGCCTATTAATGATAATCACAGTTTCCGTATTGCTGGGCTTTACCGAGAGATGGACGGCATTGTAGAAAATAATGCGTGTAGTGCTGACTCTTACTATGGTAATGCAAACATGTATAACCACTTAGGTGAAGAAGTGCCGTGTAATGACGAGGATCTTCAAGGAGTGTCGGTGCAAGCACTTCGCGCAACTTGGCTTGCAAGCTATGAGAAGTTAGAAATCATTGCGCGCGCAGCTATGGAGTATAACGACCAGCCGGGCATCGCCTTCAAATCGGGCTCTATTGCCCCCAATGGTGGAGATACTAGCCCTTTTACTGATGCTGAATTTAGTTTAGGTAGCGAGTTAGGTATTGAGCGTACGCTTCAAGCCTATGATTTAACTGTAAACTACGATTTTAACCAAATGCTTAGTCTACATGCCGATGCCTATTATAAAGATGTAGATGTGAGCGAAGGCTTTGATGCAGACGGTTCTGCGCTTCGTATTCAAGATGCTTATTTCGATAACGACGCCACGCTTCAGGGTGCATCAATGCGCTTAGTATATGATTCTGGTGATAAGCTGGCCGCATTTGTTGGTGCGTCGATCACCCAAGACGATTCTATTTTACCGTATTATGTGATGGTAGACCCGTTTGTGCGCGGCACTTTCGACGCAGTGAGAGCACAGCTTGAAGCCAATTCCAACATTCCACTTAACCAAAATATCGCTACCGATGCGTCGTTAGAAGACATTGAAGCACTACGTGCCATGTTGGTGTCGCAACTGTTCAATGAAGATGGTTCACCTATTTCAAATCCTGCGCTGCCACCTATTTTTATACAAGGGCCGTTCACCTTTGAAGCTGAGCTAGACATTGCATCCTATGTTGCTGAAGTGTCGTATTACGTGACCGACAATGTTAATGTTACGGCTGGCGTTCGCTATATCGATGAAACCCGCTATACGCGTAATACCTTTACTACCGCAGACGGTGCGTTCACTTTCGATGCAGAGCGCGACTTTGACGATACCTTGCCACGCTTTGCCGTAAGCTACGATGTTAATAACAACTGGAACTTATATGCGAACTACGCCAAAGGCCGTCGTTCACCGGTTGTGGATGCAAACGCGGGTGGTGTTAACGTCACCAAGCCTGAAATCGTAGACAGCTATGATTTGGGTGTTAAGTATCAAAGCGCCAACTTCCTATTCTCGGGAGCCATTTTTACCTACGAATACAGCGATTATCAGCAAAGTTTTACCGATGCAGAAACCTTGCAGTCTATTACCGTAACGGTAGGCGACTCGACCATGTCGGGCATTGAAGGCATGGCGACCTATAACTACAGTGAAACGCTGACGCTAACAGCAAGCCTTGGTTTCCTTGATGCTGAGTTTGCAGACAATACAGCCGATGGTTCTGAGTTCCAGTACGGCGGCAATAAGTTCCGCTTAGCGCCAGAGGTTAGCGGCGCGATAAACATCAACAAAGTATTCAACATGAATAACTTCGACATTGATGTTAACTGGCTTACCAGCTTCCAGTCAGAAGTGTTTTTTGAAAGCAGTAATTATCCTGGCCTTTCTCAAGATACTTACTCACTAACCGATGTGTCGGTGAAGCTGCTTCAAGACAACAGCAAGTTTGCCTATGAGTTTTACGTGAACAACCTGTTTGATAAAGAGTTCTTGATTGATGCAGGTAACACGGGTGGTGGCTTGGGCATTCCTACCTTCGTTCGCGGTATGCCTCGTATTGCCGGTGTGCGCGTTTACTACGAGTTCTAGAAGTAGTTACAAATTAAGGCGCTTAACTTGGTTAAGCGCCTTAATCTAAATAAATACCAATTACTACGCGTTTATCTCATAACTATGCGTGTTAACCACTTTTCCTGACTTGGTTAAAATCGCATCCACATAATGCCAAGTGGCTTTTGCGCTGTCTTCGCTGACGGTTAGTGTCATAAAGCCGCGCTGGTGAAGATTACAGTACTGCAAATCTTCAATAAGAAGCGGTAGGTCATCGGCAAGCGTTTTTGCCATTTCATCATCCATACTTAAGTAATGTTCCATACCTGGCGATGTCACGCCTGGTGTAGCAAGCTCAACACCCACTTCTGTGCCATCTTTCAGGGTTAACTTATTGTGCCAAGCGTTATGTGTATCCCCAGCAAGGGCAATAACTGGCTTACCGATGGATTTTAGCTGCATCAAAACCTGTTCCCGCTCAACGGGGTAGCCGTCCCATGCGTCTAAGTTGTAAGGCATTACGGTATTGATAAGCGCAAGCTCTTGTTCACTAAGTGCGCCACCTTGCATTTGTTTGCGCTTGATATTTGCGAGCCTATGTACATGAGCAGGAATTTCTTTTCGTTCAACGCCGTTAAAAATAGATACAGGGAAGAGCATGCGGCCAATTAATAGCTGCTGGCCTAATACCTGCCATTTAGCCTGGCTTTGCTGCATTGAAGAATGTAGCCAGTTGCGCTGCGTTTCACCAAGTAAACCGCGATTCGGGTTACTGATGTCTTTCATGAAGCCAGCTTGGTCAAACGCTTTTGTTTCAGCATCGCGATAGTCGCCGTACTCAAGCTGCTTGTCGCGGGCAAGAACGCGGGTGTCGAGCATGTATAAGTCAAGAAGCTTACCAAAGGTAAACTGGCGATAAATTTCTAAACGTTCGGTGCCAAAGGGCGGGCGTATAGGTAACCACTCATAATAAGCTTGAACAGCTGCCGCGCGTCGTTCATAAAAGTCACCTTCATCTTCTTGGTGATTTTCCGCGCCGTCTTTATAGGTGTCGTTTGTAATTTCATGATCATCCCATACAACAATAAATGGCTTATTTTGATGCAACGACAGCAAGCCTTCATCTGTGCGATACAGCGCATAGCGATTGCGATAGTCGGTTAGCGTATAAAGCTCGGTATCGTTATCAGGCGCATAGGTACGGCCAATCTCTTTTGCATGCTCAGTGGCATAACCTTTACCGTCATACTCATAAATGTAGTCACCAAGGTGTAATACATAATCGATATTGTCGTTTTTCGCCGCTTCCATATAAGGCGTGAAAAAGCCGGCAGGGTAGTTAGAACAAGAAAATATGCCGAACGTAACGTCAGACACATCGGCCTCAGGCAGCGTGCGAGTTTCGCCTACTGGGCTTGTATTATCAGCGCTTTTAAAACGGTAAAAATAGCGGCGAGCGGGACTAAGGCCTGTTACGTCTACCTTTACGGTAAAATCATGGATTGCTTTCGCTTCAACTATCCCGCTGCTTACTATGTCAGTAAAGTCGGCATCGCTCGCCATTTCCCACAAAATATCGGCTTTGGCTAAACCTGAGCCAGAATCTGTTGTCGGCACGGCGCGTGTCCAAATAATCACGGCGTCTTTTAATGGGTCGCCACTGGCCACACCATGAGTAAAGGTTGCGTTGGTTTGCGGTTGGCTGTTTGCTGAAGTGCTAACGGTACAGCCTGCTAGCCCTGTAGACACCGCCACACTCGCGCCTGCGAATGACGACAGCTTTATAAACGTTCTTCTATCCATATGCCTGCTCTTTATAGGTTTGTAAGGTAACTGGTGATGTAACTGTTTTGTTGAACGCTCATGCAACAAAAACGAAAACCCATTTTTATACTGAGTGTTTGTGACATACAGATGTCAGGCTGAGAATCCATAATAACAGTCAATGTTTTACTGCAAATACTGTTATACTGTGCAGCAAATAACCACATGAACCAAAAATGGCTTATGTGTCTAAACAACCATATTTATGTTTTCTACAGGGCTTTGAAGAACTAAGCCATAAACGAAAACACATTGAATAAAATACGAAAGGTAAATTTAAAATACATGAGTGATGATCCGCATTATCAGCGCGAGAAAGAAAAGTACGAAAATCCGGTAGCCAGCCGCGAATATTTAATGAGTTTATTAAAAGAACACGACAAGCCTTTGTCGTTTCTTGATATCTGTAACTTGGTGAACGCCTTCGACGAAGAGGCGCGAATTGGTATTCAGCGCCGACTACGTGCTATGGAGCGCGAAGGTCAGGTGCAATTTACCAAGCAGAAAAAGTACATACTTCAAAATCGTGATGAACTCATTAAAGGTCGAATTATTGGTCACCGAGATGGTTACGGTTTCTTGCGTCCTGAAGACAAAAGCGGTGACTTATTTATTAGTGCAGGGCAAATGAACCTGTTCCTCCACGATGACGTGGTAGAAGCGCGCATTAGCGGTACTGACCGTCGCGGTAGGAAAGAAGCGTTTGTAACGCAAGTCATTGAGCCGCGCAGCGAGCCTATTGTTGGTCGTTATTTTGTTGAGCAGGGCTTTGGCATGGTAGTGCCAGACGACAGCCGTTTGCAGCATGAAATTGTAATTCCTCCAGAAAGCACTAACGGTGCCCGCATGGGGCAGGTAGTAGTGGTAGAACTTACTCAGCGTCCACGCCGTAAAATGAGCCCGGTGGGTAAAATAGTTGAAGTACTTGGCGAGCATATGGCGCCAGGTATGGAAATAGAAATGGCGCTTCGCACGTTTGATATACCACACCAGTGGCCGAAAGGCGTGACTAAACAGGTTGAAAAGCTAACAGACCAAGTGCCCGATGAAGCCAAAGAAGGTCGCATCGATTTACGCCAGCTTCCCCTAGTTACCATAGACGGCGAAGATGCCCGCGACTTTGATGATGCAGTATACTGCGAGCCGTTAGATGATGGCGGTTGGCAACTATGGGTAGCCATAGCCGATGTAAGTCACTATGTTAGAACAGGGTCAGCCCTTGACGATGAAGCGCAGCAGCGCGGTAACTCGGTGTATTTCCCTGACCAAGTTATTCCAATGCTACCGGAAGTACTGTCTAACGGATTGTGTTCACTCAACCCTGAAGTCGACCGGCTTTGCATGGTGTGTGAGATGACCATTAGCGCGAATGGTAAACTGGAAGAATTTCAGTTTTACGAAGCGGTAATGAATTCACATGCCCGGTTAACCTACACAAAAGTATGGAATATTCTGCAGGGTGACAAAGAGCTACATCAGCGTTACGAGCCTCATGTACCTCATTTACGCAACCTTCACGACTTGTACCGTGCGCTAAAAAAAGCACGTGCTAAGCGCGGAGCTATTGAGTTTGAAACTCAAGAAGTGAAGTTCGTGTTCAACGCCCAGCGCAAAATTGAAAATATTGTGCCGCTAGTGCGTAACGATGCGCATAAGCTTATTGAAGAGTGCATGATCATGGCAAACGTGAGTGCGGCTTTAATGTTAGAAAAGCACGAAGCGCCAGCATTGTACCGAGTGCACGATAAGCCAGATGCAGACAGACTTACCGCTTTTACCAGCTACTTAAGTGAAATTGGCATCCCTCATGCCATTGTAGAAGATGCAGAACCCGCCGCGTTTACCGATGTAGTGCTTAAAACCCGTGGTCGCGTAGATGAGGAGCTTATTCAAACTATGCTGCTGCGCTCCATGAAGCAAGCGGTTTACGATGGCGAAAACGTAGGTCACTTTGGTTTGGCATTAGAAGCCTATGCGCACTTCACGTCACCTATTCGTCGCTACCCTGATTTAGTAGTACACCGCGCGCTGAAGGGCATTATTGCTAAACAGCAAGGTAAAAAAGCGGTAAGCGGTGCTAAAAATTACACCGTAGAAGAAATTGAGCAGTTAGGTGAACAGTGTTCAATGACAGAACGCCGCGCTGATGATGCTACCCGGGACGTGGCCGACTGGCTTAAATGCGAGTTTATGCTTGATCACGTCGGTGACACTTTTGAAGGTGTGGTGAGTTCGGTCACTAACTTTGGCCTATTTGTCCGTCTTACTGAATACCATATCGACGGCTTAGTACATATAACATCTCTAGATGACGACTATTATCATTACGACGATGTGAAACAAGCGTTGGTTGGAGAGTCGGGCCATCGCCAGTTCAGACTGGGCGACACAGTAGAGGTAACCGTCGCCGCTGTAAACCTTGATGAAAGAAAGATTGATTTATTACTCGATAAGTCTATGCTGCGCAGCACTAAAGGCAAGAAGGTAAAAGTGAAGACAGCTAAAAAGTCTTCAGACAAACCTACTCGCTTTGATAGCAAGCCCCGCTCTGGAAAAGACTCCCGTTCTGATAAGAAAGGGAGCAAAGGTAAAGGCGGCTCAAGCTCGTCTGGTCGTAGCGGTGGAAAATCGTCAAGTCGCGGCAGCGCAAAAGGCGGTAGCAGCGGCAAAACACTGTCATTGAATAAAAGAGGTAAGCGTTAAATGGCGCAGCAAGAATGGTTATACGGTTTACATGCCATGCAGTCGGTACTTGAGAAAGAGCCGGAGCGTGTAATGGAAGTGTGGGTTCTAAAAGGGCGCAACGATGAACGCTTGACCAACATTGTTAACCAGGCGCGCCGTTTCGGCATTTCAGTTCAGTTCAGTCAGCGTAAGGCGTTAGATGATAAAGTGAACGGCGAACAACACCAAGGCGTTGTTGCTAAAGCGAAACCTGCCCGCGTAATGGATGAAGCAGACCTTGATAAAATACTTGAACGAGAGTCGCAGCCGCTAATTTTGGTATTAGACGGTATCACTGACCCTCATAATTTAGGAGCATGCTTACGCACGGCTGATGGTGCGGGTGTACACGCGGTAGTTGTGCCTAAAGATAAATCGGCAAGCTTAAATGGCACGGTAAGGAAAGTAGCCTGTGGCGCAGCAGAAGTTATGCCGCTAATTCAAATTACGAACCTTGCTAGAACCTTGAAGCATCTTCAAGATAAAGGGCTATGGATTGTCGGCACAGCCGGAGAAACTGACAAAACCCTTTATGATGTTGATCTGAAAGGTCCTACTGCATTAGTAATGGGGGCAGAAGGCAAAGGTATGCGTCGACTTACAAAAGAAACCTGTGACGAATTGGTTAAGTTACCTATGGCTGGCAGCGTAACAAGTTTGAACGTGTCGGTAGCAACTGGCGTTTGTTTATACGAAATCGTAAGACAGCGTAGTTTGTAAACACCGGCAGATTGTATAAGCAGTTTTCCTGCAATTACTGTAATAATGTCATTGAAAAAAGCGCGTGAGCCGAGGGGGTCACGCGCTTTTTGCTTTTAAGTAAAAATTATAAGTGTTTAATATTTTGTTACATTTGAATTTGTAAAATAAATGTTAATTATGAATTTTTATTCCTAACATGAATCTGCTCGTAGAACACATTGGGCGTGCTTTTCACTAAGTGTGGTGTTTTTTTAAGTATTTTAAAAGGTATAAAAAATACTTACCAGGGTTAAGGCAACATACTCAACCATTTGATTTGCCGCCTAATATGAGCTCTGTAGCTAACCTGCTTATCGGTGGTTATCTACAAACCTGGCAAACGGGTAGGTCGTTGCAACGCTGTTGCGTCGGTTGTCATGGATGAGCTTTTCGTATGAGGTAATGGTTATACCTGTATGTCATTTAATAACAAATAGCTTCAAAAGCACGGATAAAAACAGTGCTGAAGTTTATAAGACAGATAAAACAGGAAATAAATTTTGAACTCAAAATTAAATAAGAAACACACATGTCTAACAGCAGCTGCACTAGCTGTATCCTTTGGCTTAATGACTAACTCTGCAGTGGCAGCAGGCGAAGGTCTAGTCAAAGTCAAAGAAAAGCCGCAAACGCTAAAACAAGCGCTAGGCAAAAAACTCACTATTGACCGCCTTGTAACGGTGGATCAAGAGCGTTACATCATTAAGTTCAAAGACGAAATGGTAAGCGAAACGGTCGAAATAAGCGCTTCAAACGGTAAGTTACAAAGCGCAAAGGCGAAATCTAAGTCGAAGAAACCTTTCGATATCGCGTCTGCTAAGTCTGAAGTTAGAAAAGCAGGTGGTTCAATTAAAAAAGAGCTTAAGAAGCATAAAATGGTGGCAGCTACTATGAGTAAGTCTGCGCTGAACAAGCTTCGCAAAAACCCAAATGTAGAAAGTATTGAAGTGGATGTTCGTCGTAAGCCTATGGCACAAACCACGCCTTACGGCTACACCATGGTACAAGCTAATCAGTTTGGTCAGTCAGACACTACAGCTCGCAAGGTATGTATTATTGATACGGGTTATAACCTAGGCCACCCAGATCTTCCTGGAACCAACGATGGTGTTACGGGGCAAGCAAATAATAGTGCAGTTGGTAACTGGTATAACGACGGTAACGGTCACGGCACCCACGTAGCGGGTACAATTGCTGCGTACGACAATAATGAAGGTGTGGTAGGTGTTTATCCGGGTGTAGATATGCATATCGTTAAAATCTTTAACGATAATGGCCAATGGACTTATGCGTCTGACTTAATCGGTGCAATAAGTCAGTGTCAGGATGCAGGCTCAAATGTGGTTAACATGAGCTTAGGTGGCGGTAGTTCTTCTACTACCGAGCGTAATGCTATGCAAAGCTTCACTGATGCAGGCATGTTGCTAGTAGCCGCGGCAGGTAACGATGGTAACAGTGCAAAGTCTTACCCAGCTTCTTACGATGCAGTAATGTCTGTTGCAGCGGTAGACTCAAACGAAAACCGCGCAAGCTACAGCCAATATAACGATCAGGTTGAAATAGCTGCACCAGGTAGTGCAGTACAGTCTACTTATCCGACGAATACTTACGCAGCGCTAAGTGGTACATCTATGGCTACGCCACACGTAGCCGGTGGTGCAGCACTGGTGTGGAGCTACTTCCCGCAATGTTCTAACAATCAGATACGTAATGCGTTAAATGCAACGGCCGAAGACAAAGGCAGTGCAGGTCGCGATAACTTCTATGGCAATGGTTTGATGCAGTTAGCTGATGCGTATAACTACTTAAACACTAACGGCTGTGATGGAAGCGGCACTGGTGGCGGTGGCGGCTCTGAGCCAGGTGTAGAGCCAGTTTCAGGTCAGCTTACAGGTCTTTCAGGTACTCGTAGAAATTGGGATCGTTACACTTGGACTATTCCAGAAGGCGTAACGCAGATGGTTATCCGTACCTCCGGTGGAACAGGCGATGCTGATCTTTACGTGAAGTTTGGCTCACAGCCAGAAACCAACAGCTACGATTGCCGCCCTTACCAAAATGGTAACAGTGAAGTATGTACTTTTGATGCGCCAGCATCAGGTACATGGCACATCGGTATTCGCGCGTATTCTTCATACAGTGGTGTAACGCTATCTTACTCGTATGAATAAGTAACACCGTCTCCCAATGACACTTTTAAAGCCTGCTTATGCAGGCTTTTTTCTGCCTTTTCTAAGAGCTTCCGCCAATAAACACTTTATCAAGCGTACTTTAAAGCTGCCGTGACCTGTCAACTTTTATAAAGAAAAGTCAGCTTTGCAAAGATAGCGTAAAGCCCTGAACTAAGACCTTCTCAGATAGCCATATCGCTGTATTGTGCGAGCGAATAAAAGCACTTGTTACGTGTGCCAGCTTGCGTTAACGCAGTCTTAAACCAATAAAGAACAACTTCAAAGGACATACAATTTATGCAATTGACCTCTCACTCTTTGCGCTTTGGAACTTGGTTCCGTGCAGCGGCAATAGGGCTTGTGGCGCTACTAGGGCTTACCGCATGTGGCGGCTCAGACAGCAGCAGCTCAGATTACTCTTATGCGTACATACAGTTTTATAACGCTTCTCCTAACGGCGCGAATGTAGAAATGCGAGAGGTTGATGGAGATAGCTTTGGTTCAGCTCAGTTTGGCGACGCAACATCCATGTTTTCCATGGACGAAGACGAATACGAGCTGGAGTTCATTCGTACAGACTCTGACGACCAAGAAGTTTATATCGACGAAATTACGGTGAATTTAAAAAACAGCTATAAAACCATCGTTGTTATGAGCGGTGATTTTAGCAACCCAACTTTTACCACTTACTCTTATGAGCGTGAAACACTGGAGGACCATTTTCGCTTGTTTGCGCTCTCTGTGGCCGCAGATGATTCATCGTATGATTTTTATATGAGTGAATCAGGCGATCCTTTAGAAGCGGCTAACTTTCTCGGTACCGTAACGACGGGCGACATGGTGGAGCTAGAATACTGGGATGCTGATGACGATAGCGATTACTTCGACGAAGGCGAGTACACGGTTTATCTTACCGAGCCTGGCAGCGACGACGTGGTATTTGAATCACAAACATTGGATTTCGTGTATGAAACTGAGTATCTAATGACCCTTCGTGATGTAAGTGGTGCTATTCAAGAAGGGCTTGTGGTTGACACAGTATTAAACTCCTCAACAGTAACAGCGCTAACTGACGTGGAGGCTGATTCGCAATATCGTATATACAACTCAACAAATTTAGATGCCGAGCTAAACGTTACCTTTGGCGGTAATACAGATGAAGAAGACGTGAGCTTTACACTTGCAGCGGGTGAGTTGTCTGAATTTAGCGCTATTCGTTATGGTGACTACCGCGTTACGGTTACCGATCCTTCTGGCACAGTCACATCGCTTAGCAATAAACTAATCACGCTTAACCAGGGTGAAAGTAAAGCTATTCTTATCTATAACATAAACAATCAATTAGGCGCCGCAACCTTTGTTGAGAGTGGCTTACCGCAGGCTTATGATAAGACCGTTAACTTCATTAACCTAGTCAACGACTTCGATGATGTGGACTTCTACTTAGTACGAAACGACGAAACCATTGATACAGCAGAATACGATGTGCAGAACCTAGAGTTCGCAGAAAGCACCAGTGAAGTCCTGCCATCTGATTACTACGAAGTAATCGCGGTGTATGAGGACAATAACGAAGAGCAGGTACTTCTTGATAGAACGGCCTTGTTTGGTTTCACTGAAGAGGAAAACTATATCGTGACGGTAGAGCCTGCAGAGACGCCAACAGGCTATGAGATTAAGGTGCTTTATTAAGCGGTTACTGCCTCAGTTATACTAATTGACGAGAGAAAAAACTTTCATATCTTGAAATATCTCATAAATTTAAAAGGTCAATGTCTTTAGGTTGACCTTTTTTATTTGCAGTTTGGGAGGGCTTCAATCCTCATGAGTATAATTCGAGACCTACAAAATATATCTAATGACAGGGTGATGTCTTTAGATGAATAATTAGAGAATTTACTGCGTATTGGTACTGCGATTCTTCACCTAGAGACAGGAATTGTAAGTAATATTAGAGGTGACCGATACTGTGTGCGAAGTGTTGTTACCCCTGAGGATTCTATACCAAAAGGCGCTGAATTTTCCC
Organism: Alteromonas sp. S005; assembly: GCF_036864475.1. NCBI lineage: Bacteria > Pseudomonadati > Pseudomonadota > Gammaproteobacteria > Alteromonadales > Alteromonadaceae > Alteromonas > Alteromonas sp. S005. The sequence continues at coordinate 78,133 of NZ_JAZETN010000011.1, forward strand.
TTTGTGACACATATTGCGCCGATGTTGCAAGCGCCGACTCGGTGGTTGCCTATAACGACATCAATATTGACCCCGGTGCTTCCCACCCGTGCTTTGATAAATATACGCTAAAAAGCTATCTCGCTGCTCCTATTCGTGTATCTGGCGAGTTTTATGGGACAGTAAACTTTTCATCGCTTTCTCCAAGAGAAGAGGCATTCAGTGCCTTGGAAACAGACTACCTATTGCTCCTATCCACATGGATTGGCAATGAACTTGAACGTCAGCAAGCGCTAAATAATGTGAATGCGCAGAAAGCCATTTTAGAAGAGCGAAACTCACTACTTAGCCAAATAACCAATTTAGCGGGCGTGGGTACTTGGGAATTAAACATAAACAGTGGCTCGCTAGTGTGGTCTGGCGCGCTAAAACGAATGCTGCATATACACAGCGAACGCATATTGAAGCCAGATGATGTGGTTAACTTTATTTTTGACGAAGCACAGCGAGAAAAGTACGTAATTCAATTTCAGGAAATGATAAAAACAGGGAAAGGTTTTGAGTGTGAACTCGAAGTGAAAACCGATGCCGGCGAGCCTCGATGGCTTGAGAGTAGAGCCCATCCAATAATGGAAAATGGGCGCTGTATTAAAGTGATAGGCGCCACCGTTGATATCACACAAATGCAGATAGACAAGGCAGTGCTTCAGCACAAAAGTGAACTGGCAGAGAGCGCTCTCAAAGCGCGAGGTGAGTTTCTAGCGAACATGAGCCATGAGATTAGAACGCCTATTCATGGCGTACAGGGAATGCTAGAAGCGCTCACTGCTACGCCTCTTAATGCTAAACAGTTGGAGTTAGCGTCTATCGCATCGCAAAGTGCAGACGCTTTACTCAATATTGTGGACGGTATTTTAGATTATTCTAAGTTCGGTTCAGGAGAAGTTTCGTTTGATGAGACGCCTACTAGCCTTACCGAGACCATTGAAGAGCAGCTACCAATGTTTTCTAGGCTTGCTAATGAAAAAGGGTTGGAATTTAGCGCAAATATAGCTGCAGTGAAGGGGCTTACTTTTCTTGTAGACAAACTAAGAGTGGGTCAAATCCTCATTAATCTTCTCAACAATGCATTTAAATTTACCAAAGAGGGGAGTGTAGCGTTTGAGGCAAAATGTACGCGGTACGGAAAAGGTCGCTACCGAGTAAAGTTCATCGTGACCGATTCGGGAATTGGCATCAGTGCCGAGCAGCAGAAAATAATATTCACGCCTTTTATACAGGCTGAAAGCTCGACCATGCGTCGTTTCGGTGGAACCGGGTTAGGGTTATCAATCGTCAAACAAATTGTTGAACGCTATAACGGAAAAATTGAAGTCAGCAGTGAACTAGGCATTGGTGCGCGCTTTACAGCAACATTAACGCTAGACGATGCAAACGCAGTCGCGGAAAAAACCTTTGGCCGGGATTTTGTTTATACCCCAAGTAGGGAAGAGCTAAGTAGGGTCAAAGCGCTAATAGTTGAAGATAACGAAATTAATCAACTGGTGATAAAAGAGCAGCTACGCGAAATAGGGCTCGAGAGTGACTTGGCTGTTAATGGCAAAGAAGCGTTAGAGAAAGTAGGGCGCTCTATTGCAGAAAAGAATCCCTACGCCATTATACTCATGGATTGTCACATGCCGATTATGGATGGATTAGAGGCAACTGAGCAGATAAGGAACTTGAACCATGAGGCCGCTGAAGTGCCAATAATAGCGTTGACCGCTAATGCATTAACTGGCGATAAAGAAAAGTGCTTGAAATCTGGCATGGACGACTTCATATCAAAACCTGTTGGTGTAAGCCGTTTAAAAGAATGTGTTTTTCGGCACTTAAGTAAGCAGTTTGAAAACAAGGTATCTGCGCTAAAAGATCCTGCTTGATAACCTATGACGTGGTTATCAGCCTCGGCTTTTAGTCGGGGCTTTTTTATTGCTCACATAGTTTAAAAATAATTCAATTTACCGCTATCACTTCCCAAAGTTTTCTGTTATTATTTCGCGCCCTTTTTATGGGGGTATGTACATAAAAGCAACGACATCCAGTTGTTTTTAGCAGCACTAACGACTCGGGAGAGTCTTAATTTAAGAGCGGAGCACTAACATGATCCAAATGCAAACTAACCTGGACGTTGCAGACAACAGCGGCGCTCGCAGGGTTCAGTGTATTAAGGTTCTTGGTGGCTCGCATCGCCGTTATGCAGGTATCGGTGACATCATCAAAGTTACTGTTAAGGAAGCAATTCCTCGCGGTAAAGTTAAAAAAGGTGACGTACTGAATGCAGTGGTGGTGCGTACTAGAAAAGGCGTTCGTCGTGCAGATGGTTCTACCATTCGTTTTGACGGTAACGCGGCTGTTATGCTTAATGCAAACAAGCAACCAATTGGTACGCGTATCTTTGGCCCGGTTACCCGTGAGTTGAGAAGTGAAAACTTCATGAAAATCATCTCATTGGCCCCAGAGGTACTATAAGGAGTCACGATAATGGCTAATAAAATTCGTCGTGATGATGAAGTAGTCGTATTAGCGGGTAAAGACAAAGGCAAGCAAGGCAAAGTTCTTCGCGTGCTTATGGCTGATAACCGTGTAATTGTAGAAGGCGTAAATCTTGTCAAGAAGCACACTAAGCCAAACCCACAACTGGGTGTAGCTGGTGGCATCGTTGAGAAAGAAGCTTCTATTCACGTTTCTAATGTTGCGATTGTTAACCCGGCAACGGGCAAAGCAGATCGCGTTGGTTTCCGTTTCGAAGACGAGAAGAAAGTACGTTTCTTCAAGTCTAACGGCGAACTTGTTTAATTATATTGGAGAGTACGATGGCGAAACTGCATGATTTCTATAAAGAAACAGTAGTAGCTGAACTTGCTAAGCAGTTCGGATACAAAAGCGTCATGCAAGTCCCTCGGATTGAAAAAATCACTCTAAACATGGGTTTAGGTGAAGCAGTTGCTGACAAAAAGGTACTTGAGAATGCTCAAGCTGACATGACGGCTATCGCCGGTCAGAAGCCTGTTGTTACAGTTGCTAGAAAATCAGTAGCGGGTTTTAAAATCCGTGAAGGTTATCCGATTGGCTGTAAAGTAACCCTACGCGGCGAGCGTATGTGGGAATTCCTAGAGCGTTTGATTTCAATCGCTATTCCACGTGTTCGCGATTTCCGTGGTTTGAATCCTAAATCATTCGACGGACGTGGTAACTACAGCATGGGCGTGCGTGAGCAAATCATTTTCCCTGAAATCGATTTCGATAAAGTGGATAAGGTTCGCGGTATGGATATTACTATCACTACCAGTGCGAATACTAATGACGAAGCACGTGCTCTGCTGGACGCGTTTAACTTCCCATTCAAAAAGTAGGGGTGTAGGGTTATGGCAAAAGAATCAATGAAGGCACGCGAAGCTAAGCGTACTAAGCTAGTAGCTAAGTATGCTGAGAAGCGCGCCGCACTTAAAGCGATTATCAGCGATGTTAACGTTTCTGAAGAAGAGCGTTGGGACGCTGTTCTGAAGCTACAACAACTGCCACGTGACTCTAGTTCTTCACGTCAACGTAACCGTTGCCGTGTAACTGGTCGTCCACATGGTTACCTACGCAAATTCGGTCTTAGCCGTATTAAGCTTCGCGAAGCAGCGATGCGCGGTGAAGTCCCTGGCCTTAAGAAAGCCAGCTGGTAAGGAGTAGCTGATAATGAGCATGCAAGATCCTATCGCGGATATGTTTACCCGCATCCGTAACGGCCAGATGGCACAGAAAGTTTCTGTGACTATGCCTTCTTCAAAACTTCGCGTTGCAATTTGTGAAGTATTGAAAGCTGAAGGTTATATCACTGACTTCGCTGCTTCTGGTGACGTTAAGCCTGTTTTAGAAGTTACGCTTAAGTACTTCGAAGGCAAGCAAGTAATTGACACTATCGAACGTGTAAGCCGTCCTGGTCTGCGCATCTATAAGAAAAAAGATGAGCTTCCAAAGGTTATGGGTGGTTTAGGCGTAGCTATCGTGTCGACTTCTAAAGGTGTGATGACTGACCGTGCAGCGCGTAACGCTGGCATGGGCGGTGAGATCATCGGTTATGTAGCATAACGGAGGAGTTGAAATGTCACGTATAGCAAAAGCCCCAGTAGACGTTGTATCAGGTGTAGAAGTTTCTATCTCTGGTCAAGAAGTTACTGTTAAAGGTAGTAAAGGCACTTTGACCCGCGTTTTCAACGACGCTGTAGAAGTTGCACAGGAAGAGAACCAACTTAAAGCACTTCCACGTGAAGGTTTCGCTGACAGCTGGGCACAAGCAGGTACTGCTCGCTCTATCCTAAACGCAATGGTTCAAGGTGTTTCAGAAGGTTTCGAGAAAAAACTTACATTGTTAGGTGTTGGTTACCGTGCACAAGCACAAGGTGCCAAGCTAAACCTTACACTAGGTTTCTCTCACCCTGTAGTATACGAAATGCCTGAAGGCATTACGGTTGAAACTCCTAGCCAAACTGAAATCGTCGTTAAAGGCGCCGATAAGCAGGTGGTTGGTCAGGTTGCGGCGAACATTCGTGGTTACCGTCCACCAGAGCCTTACAAAGGTAAAGGTGTACGTTACGCTGACGAACACGTACGTCGTAAAGAAGCTAAGAAAAAGTAGGTGGGTGATACGATGGATAAGAAAACAGCTCGCATTCGTCGCGCTACTCGCGCACGAGCAAAAATTCGTGAACTGGCCGCGCATCGCTTGGTAGTTAACCGTACACCTCGCCACATCTACGCTCAGTTAATCGCTCCATGCGGTTCTGAAGTGTTGGCAGCGGCTTCAACTGTTGAGAAAGATCTTGCGAAAGATCTTAAGTCTACAGGTAACGCTGAAGCAGCGACGGTAGTCGGTAAAGCAATCGCAGAGCGCGCGCTTGAGAAAGGCATTAAAACAGTGGCTTTCGATCGTAGTGGTTTCCAATACCACGGTCGCGTTAAAGCATTAGCTGATGCAGCTCGCGAAGCTGGTCTTCAGTTCTAGGAGTTTATAATGGCTAAACAAGACGTTCAAAATGGTGAATTTCTAGAGAAATTGATCGCTGTAAACCGCGTTTCTAAAGTGGTTAAAGGTGGTCGTATCTTTAGTTTCACTGCATTGACAGTAGTGGGTGACGGTAACGGTCGCGTTGGTTTTGGTTACGGTAAGGCACGTGAAGTACCTGCTGCAATCCAAAAAGCAATGGAAAAGGCACGTCGCAACATGGTTGACGTAGACCTTAACGGTCACACGTTACAGCACCCGATTAAAGGTCGTCACTCTGGCTCTAAAGTTTACATGCAGCCAGCATCTGAAGGTACCGGTATTATCGCCGGTGGTGCGATGCGTGCAGTACTTGAAGTAGCTGGTGTACAAAACGTACTTTCAAAATGTTACGGCTCTACAAACCCAATCAACGTTGTACGTGCAACAATCAACGCGCTGACAGAAATGAACAGCCCGGCGAAAGTTGCTGCGAAGCGTGGATTGTCTGTAGAAGAAATTTTGGGGTAATCAGACATGGCAACGATTAAAGTAAAGCAAACTAAAAGTGCAATTGGCCGCTTGCCAAAGCACAAAGCTACGCTTAAAGGTTTAGGCCTTCGTAAAATCAACCATGTTCGTGAACTGGAAGATACCCCAGCCGTTCGTGGCATGATCAACCGTGTACATTACATGGTTGAGATAGTGGAGGAGTAAGACATGCGTTTAAATACAATTTCTCCAGCCGAAGGTTCAAAGCCTACTGGTAAGCGTTCTGGTCGTGGTATCGGCTCAGGTCTTGGTAAAACAGGTGGCGTAGGTCACAAAGGTCAAAAAAGCCGTTCAGGTGGCCGTGTTAAGCCAGGATTCGAAGGTGGTCAGATGCCTATCCAGCGTCGTCTTCCTAAGTTCGGTTTCACTTCACGCAAGAGCTTTGTTACTGATCAAGTAACACTTGCGGAAATCGCGAAGGTTGATGGTGACACTGCGTCTCTTGAGACTTTAAAAGCAGCTGGACTTGTTAAGAAAGAAATCCAGTTCGTTAAAGTTGTAAAGAGCGGTGAAGTTTCACGCGCTGTTACAGTAAGCGGGTTGAAGGTTACTAAAGGCGCTAAAGAAGCGATTGAAGCTGCTGGCGGTAAAGTAGAGGAATAAGCTAGATGGCTAAACCAGGATTGGATTCAGGCGCTAAAAGCGGCTTGAGTGAGCTTAAGGCAAGATTGTTGTTCGTACTTGGTGCGATTGTTGTATTCAGACTAGGTTCTTATGTTCCTATCCCTGGCATCGATCCAGCGGTACTTGCTGACTTGTTCGAGCAACAAAAAGGCACCATTGTAGAAATGTTTAACATGTTCTCTGGTGGTGCGCTTGAGCGTGCATCCGTTCTGGCTTTGGGCATTATGCCATACATTACTGCATCCATTATCATGCAGTTGCTCTCGGTGGTTCACCCACCGATGGTGGAGCTTAAAAAAGAAGGCGAAGCAGGCCGTCGTAAAATTAGTCAGTACACGCGTTATCTAACGCTTGTATTGGCTATCTTCCAATCAATTGGAATTTCGACTGGTTTGCCAAACCTGATTAATGGATTGGTGATAAACCCTGGCTTCGGATTCTACTTTACGGCAGTAGTGAGTCTAGTCACAGGAACTATGTTCCTTATGTGGTTAGGTGAGCAAATTACCGAACGAGGTATTGGTAACGGTATCTCTATATTGATTTTTGCTGGTATTGTTGCCGGTCTGCCAACAGCGATAGGTCAGACAGCGGAACAAGCAAGGCAGGGCGACATTAATTTGTTGTTCCTACTGTTGATTGGCGCAATTGTTATCGCTCTTACATACCTAGTTGTATTTGTAGAGCGCGGACAGCGCAGAATTGTGGTAAACTACGCAAAACGTCAGCAAGGCCGTCAGGTTTTTGCTGCGCAAAGCACCCATTTACCGCTAAAAGTCAACATTGCTGGTGTAATTCCACCAATCTTTGCTTCTAGCATTATTCTGTTCCCGGGTACCATCGCAGGATGGTTCGGACAGAATGAATCAACAGCGTGGTTGCAAGATGTAGCGCTTATGCTATCTCCTGGTCAACCGCTGTACGTGATGTTATACGCAGCTGCGATTATCTTCTTCTGCTTCTTCTACACGGCGTTGGTATTCAACCCGCGTGATACAGCAGATAACTTGAAGAAATCTGGCGCGTTCATCCCAGGCATCCGCCCGGGTGAGCAAACGTCACGATACATTGACAAGGTAATGACTCGCCTTACACTGGCTGGCGCACTGTACATAACCTTTATTTGTTTAGTGCCTGAATTCATGCTAATTGCTTGGAATGTTCCGTTCTACTTCGGTGGTACGTCGCTTCTAATTATCGTAGTAGTTATCATGGACTTTATGGCACAAGTACAGACACATTTGATGTCGAGTCAATATGAGTCTGTGCTGAAGAAAGCTAACCTTAAAGGCTACGGCCGATAAGTTAGCCCCTTAATATTGATAGAAAGGGGAAAGATGTAATGAAAGTTCGTGCATCAGTAAAAAAGATTTGCCGTAACTGTAAAGTTATCAAGCGCAACGGTGTTGTGCGTGTAATTTGCAGTTCTGACCCAAAGCATAAGCAGCGTCAGGGCTAATCAAAGCGGTACAGAATATTTGCAAAGCTAAGTAAGCAGAACCTGAATTATACTTGTCAGGTTCTGCTAGTTTTGTTTAAAAGTATTTTGAACCTAAATTTGCAATTTAGTCGACGGATAAGTATCCTATCGGGCTTTTTAGGTCGTCGACAAATAAACAAGAGGAGTGCTGTTAATGGCCCGTATCGCTGGCATTAACATTCCTGAGCACAAGCATGCTGTAATCGCTATCCAAGCGATCTATGGCGTTGGTCCCACACGTGCGAAAAGCATTTGTGCGGGTGCTGGTGTTGCAGAAAATACAAAAATCAAAGAGCTAGACGAAGCTACTATTGATAAGCTTCGTGACGAAGTGGCTAAATTCACCGTTGAAGGTGACTTACGCCGTGAAGTCTCTATGAGCATCAAACGTTTGATGGACCTGGGTTGCTTCCGTGGTATTCGCCACCGTCGTAGCTTGCCTCTACGTGGTCAGCGCACTAAAACTAATGCGCGTACCCGTAAAGGTCCTCGTAAGCCAATTAAGAAGTAAACGGGGAGTAAGTTATGGCTAAAGCACCAGCTCGTAGCACGCGTAAGCGCGCTAAACGTCAGGTTGCAGACGGAATGGCTCATATCCATGCGTCTTTCAACAACACAATTGTGACTATTACAGACCGTTCAGGCAATGCACTAGCATGGGCGACATCTGGTGGTTCAGGTTTCCGTGGTTCACGTAAATCTACCCCATTTGCTGCACAGGTAGCTGCTGAGCGTGCAGGTGTTGCTGCACAAGAATACGGTCTTAAGAACCTTGAAGTATTCGTTAAAGGTCCAGGTCCAGGCCGTGAGTCTGCGATCCGTGCTCTTAACGCTACAGGTTATAAGATCACAAACATTACCGATGTGACCCCTATTCCTCACAACGGTTGTCGTCCACCGAAAAAACGTCGCGTTTAATCGACGGACAGTTGGAGAAAGATCATGGCAAGATATTTGGGTCCAAAACTCAAACTTAGCCGTCGCGAAGGAACTGACCTGTTCCTAAAAAGCGGCGTTCGCGCAATCGATTCTAAATGTAAAATCGATACAGCGCCTGGTCAGCACGGTGCCCGTCGTGGCCGTCTGTCTGACTACGGTGTTCAGCTGCGTGAAAAACAAAAAGTTCGTCGTATGTACGGCGTTCTGGAAAAACAATTCCGCAACTACTATAAAGAAGCTGCACGTCTAAAAGGCAACACAGGTGAAAACTTGCTACAGCTTTTAGAACAGCGTCTTGATAACGTAGTTTACCGTATGGGTTTCGCTAGCACACGTGCTGAAGCACGTCAGCTAGTTAGCCACAAGGCGATCATGGTAAATGGTCAAGTTGTGAACATCCCATCGTTTAACGTTTCTGCCGAAGACGTGGTTTCTGTTCGTGAAAAAGCTAAGAAGCAAGCGCGTATCGTGGCTGCTTTGGAACTGGCTGACCAACGTGAGAAGCCAACCTGGATTGAAGTAGACAGCAGCAAAATGGAAGGCACTTTCAAGCGCGTTCCTGAAAGAACTGACCTGTCTGCGGAAATTAACGAACAGTTGATCGTCGAACTTTACTCTAAGTAAAGCTAACTAAAGAGGAAGCATTGTGGGTTCTGTGACTGAATTCCTAAAACCGAGATTAGTTGAGATCGAAAACGTTTCTCCTACTCGTGCCAAAGTAACTTTGGAACCACTAGAGCGCGGCTTTGGCCATACTCTAGGTAACGCCCTACGTCGTATTTTACTGTCATCTATGCCAGGATGTGCAGTTACCGAGGTAGAAATTGACGGCGTTCTTCACGAGTACAGCACCAAAGAAGGTGTTCAGGAAGACGTAATTGAGATTTTGCTAAATCTTAAAGGTTTAGCGGTTCGCCTTGAAGGTAAAACTGAGGCAACCCTAACTCTAGTGAAATCTGGCGCTGGCCCTGTTGTTGCTGGTGATATTCAGCATGATGGCGACGTAGAAATTGCAAACCCTGAGCATGTAATTTGTACTTTGACTGGCGAAGCTGAAATCAGCATGCGCATTAAAGTAGAAATGGGCCGTGGTTATGTACCAGCTTCTACCCGTCGCTCCTCTGAAGAAGATGATCGTCCAATTGGTCGTTTGTTAGTTGACGCTTCATACAGCCCAGTTGAACGTATTGCTTACACTGTTGAGTCTGCACGTGTTGAACAACGCACAGACCTAGACAAGCTAATCATCGACATGGAGACGAACGGCACTTTAGATCCTGAAGAAGCGATCCGCCGTTCTGCTACTATCCTAGCTGAACAGCTAGATGCATTCGTAGACCTACGTGATGTATCTGAGCCAGAAGCGAAAGAAGAGAAGCCAGAATTCGATCCGATTCTGCTTCGTCCAGTAGATGACCTAGAGCTGACAGTACGTTCTGCAAACTGTTTGAAAGCAGAAGCTATCCAGTACATTGGTGACCTGGTACAGCGCACTGAGGTTGAGCTACTTAAAACGCCAAACCTTGGTAAGAAATCGCTAACTGAAATCAAAGATGTTCTAGCATCTCGTGGTCTTTCTCTAGGTATGCGCCTAGAAAACTGGCCGCCAGAGAGCATCGCTGAAAAAGATTAATCAGGTTTTTATCAAACTGATTTGTAGAGAAGGATAAAACTATGCGCCATCGTAAGAGTGGTCGTCAGTTGAATCGCAACAGCAGCCATCGTCAAGCTATGTTCAAAAACATGGCCGGTTCTTTGGTCAAGCACGAAGTGATCAAAACTACGTTACCAAAAGCGAAAGAATTACGTCGCGTAATCGAGCCTCTAATCACTATGGCTAAAGAAGACAGCGTTGCAAACCGCCGTCTAGCTTTTGCCCGCACTGGTGACAAAGAGGTTGTAGGTAAACTATTCAACGAGCTTGGTCCTCGTTACGAAGCTCGCCCAGGCGGTTACACTCGCATTCTTAAATGCGGTTTCCGTGCTGGCGACAATGCCCCAATGGCATATGTTGAGCTAGTTGACCGTCCAGTTGTAGAAGCTGAAGAAGAAGCAGTAGAAGCAACTGAAGAGTAATTAATACTCGATTAGAAAAAGGGGCCTGAGTGAAAACTCAGGCCCCTTTTTTTTTACTCAAAGAATAATGGGGTCAGAGTCGCAACTCTGACCCCATTATTCTTTTCACCTCGCAACTTACCAAGTAAACAAATCTGTTTCTTTATATTTTTACTCATTACTTTGGCTTGTTGTTTGCTAAAGCCTACAGGTAAGTATTCAAACCGCGCATTGAAAATACCGTTCACTGCGAAGCTTTCGTAATTCATGAGTCTAAGTTTTTCATAGCAAGGAAGTTTATGTTAACCGTTTCATCGTTCACGCAGTCGCTTTCATCAACACCTTTGTTTAGTAAAACACTGTCTACCGCCTATGAACGGTTGAGTTCAGGGCTAAGAATAAACCAGGCTGCAGATGACAGTGCCGGTTTACAAATATCAAACAGATTAACGTCGGAGTCCCTTGCGAAAAATCAGCTTCGCCGTAACTTAAATGACGGTATTAGTTATGCGCAAATAGCGGAAGGCGGGCTGCAAGAATCTGCCGATATCTTGCAGCGTATGCGGCAATTAGCCATGCAGTCTCAAAACGGCATAAACTCCGATGCGGATAGACGCGCGCTTGATAAAGAGTTCCAGCAGTTAAAAAACGCACTCAATGGCATTGCCTACAATACCGAAGCATTTAACCGTTTGCCTTTGCTAGGCGATAACGACTTGTTGTCTGATAACGTATCATCAATAGGTGATACCTTTGTAAAGGGTAATACAGTCCAATTGAGCAGTGGCTTACGCTCTGTAGCGTACATTCCCGCTGGTTCAACAAATATATCTATAGATATTGATAGTTTTTCAGCAGACGATGATCTTCAGGTATTTACAACTAGCGGTAGGCACCTAGTTGGTACACCACTGTCTGACAATGTGTGGAGTACTAATAACGTAAACTCAACGAGTGACATCAAACGTTTTTTATTCCTACCAGAAGAAGGGTATGCACCAACGGCAAGCTACGATGGTAGTTCTTTAATTACTAGCGGTTCTGGTACGATTAACGGAACAACGTTCACTTTCTCAGGCGATCAGCACCCAGGCATCACAACAGAAACCTTAACCATCGACAATACTAACGAACCGCTTATTATTTCAGTAGTGGGGCAAGGCGTATTTAATGCAACAGTAGATTGGGATACGTTAGGTGCTCCGGGAAGCGGAGGGAACAGTTTTCAAGCTGGCCCTGTTAATATTACCGCCACTAATTCGCTGAGCGATGGCACTGACTATATAAACCTTACAAAAACGCCAGTGGGTTTATCTGATCTGGACATGGTAGAAAGCGATGTGCTTACTTTTGAAAATGCAGAGGCTGCATTGCAGCAAATTGATAACGCACTAGCATATGTCAGTGAGAGCCGTGCTTTTTATGGCGCAAAAATGAATCAAATGCAATCGGCACTAAAAGTAAACGACCGTATGCACGAAGGCTTAATGGCAGCCCGTTCACAAATCCTCGATACTGATTTTGCTGCAGAAACCGCGAAATCCACACAGGCGCAAATCATAGAGCAAGCAAGTATTTCTGTAAGGGCACAGGCTAAGTCAAGTGATGAACAGGTTTTGGGGTTGTTGGGGTCTATTGGTTGAAAATAATGTGAGACTGTAACTAATTTTGTGTAACTGCCTATCTCAATTTACTCTATAGAGAGTTAAGGATAGGCAGATGAACATGAATAAGAAAGAGCTTGAAGCTTTCGCAAAGGAAGCGGCCAAGGGAATTAAAACTCCTGAGGACTTAAACGAATTTAGTCAGATGTTGAAGAAAATCACCGTTGAAGCGGCTTTGAACGCAGAAATGGATGAGCATCTTGGCTACGAGAAAAATCAAAAGTCTACGTCATCAAACAGTCGCAACGGTAAGAGCAGTAAGCGAGTTAAAACCGAAGATGGTGAGTTTGAACTCGATACACCTCGTGACCGTGAAGGCTCCTTTGAACCTAAACTCGTTAAAAAACATCAGTCTCGCTTTACGTCAATGGACGATAAAATCCTCTGGCTTTATGCACAGGGCATGAGTACTCGTGAAATCGTCAATGCGTTTGATGAATGGTACGGTGCTGAGATATCGCCAACATTGGTTTCTCGCGTCACTAATGCGGTTATCGAGCAAGTGGTCGAGTGGCAGTCACGCCCGTTAGATGCTATTTACCCCATCGTTTACCTCGACTGTATCGTGGTGAAAGTACGCCAAGATAAACGCATCATCAACAAATCTATCTTCCTGGCCTTGGGCATCAATACCGAAGGCCACAAAGAGTTGATGGGCATGTGGATAGCCGAGAATGAAGGCGCTAAGTTCTGGCTAAACGTGCTAACCGAACTTCAGCAGCGCGGCGTAGAAGACATCCTTATTGCTTGTGTAGATGGTCTGAAAGGCTTCCCTGATGCGATTAATTAATGCTGTGTTCCCACAAACACATATTCAACTCTGTATCGTTCACATGGTGCGTAACTCACTGAAATACGTGTCATGGAAGGACTATAAAGCTGTCACAGCGGATTTAAAGGGCGTATACCGCTCAGCAACAGAAGATGAAGCTCTGCTTGAACTAGAACGGTTTGCTGAAACATGGGACGGCCAGTACCCTCAAATTGCTAAATCATGGCGGACGCACTGGCATAATCTCAACACCTTATTTAATTACCCAGAGGACATCCGCAGGGCAATTTACACCACCAACGCCATTGAGTCGTTGAACAGCGTTATCCGCAAAGCTATTAAAAAGCGGAAAATCTTCCCCAGCGATGATTCAGCAAGAAAAATGGTGTATCTAGCAATAAAAGACGCCAGTAAAAAATGGTCGATGCCGATTCAAAACTGGCGTCAGGCGATGAGTCGATTTATTATCGAGTTCGAGGAACGTCTCGAAAAGCATATTAACTAATGGCAGTTACACAGAATCTGTTACAGGCTCAATAATGTTTCATTAAACCTTTGTTGTATTAGGACTCTGAATTTTAATGACAACTTACTACGAATGCCTTTATCTCTCATTTTTTGGCTGACTAATATTTTCTGAACCAAAAAAATTTCCATATCCCATCATTTTAAAGCGGACCATTGTAATTACCTATACTAAAAGTTTACAATTGTACCCTTAATAATGTGAACCCATGTCACCAGCAGATATAAATTTTTGCACTTCTCCCAGCGATGGATAAATCGGTCGTTGTAAGAAATTTTGCAGTTTAAGAGTAAATAAAATGGAAAAGCTTTTACTACCATCAACATTAACTTTTGATGTCCCAAATATCGATGTTATGTTTATGGAAGACGTTTCAATAAACATGGACGAAACAACATGGAAAGTGTTGCCATTCGAAGGTTATCTTTTTTATTCCATTTTAAGCGAAAGCTCGCTATCTGATATTGAAGATATGTGGTGCAATTACATAGATGCCTTGTACTCACTTTACAAAGCGAACCCTCACCACGTGAAGTTCGAATCTCTCGATTATGAATGCGGGCTATTAGAAATAGGTCAAGTAAAGCTGGCAGGGGTAAGCCTCTTATTAGCAAAAACTTATTCTTCACCAGAACTTAGCAGAGCTCGGAACTTATTTACTACGATTGTAAAGCAAAACACAAAAACTGATTATCTGGAATTTCGAACCTTCATTGTAAACTCTGACTGGTTTGAAGATATAGACTCAGTTAAGGCTGAAAGCAAGCAGCAGATAGACTCACTTCTAAGAGAACTTGAGAAGCTTCAGCTTAAACATGAAGCCTTGTATGACAAAAGTTTACAGAGCTCTACAGAACTTGAAACCTTGAAGCTACAAAAGGTTGAACTGGAAAAGAAAGTTAAGTGGCTCCGTGCCAAAAATTCGGAATCCGAATTATCTGCGGCGAAGCTACAAGAGGACTTACAAAAAGAATTAAAAAATGCAAATGAATCAAACAAAAGACTTCGTGCTAAAAGTTTAGAGTCCGAATCATCCGCGGCGAAGGTTCAGGAGTATTTGCAAAAAGAATTAGAAAATACGAAAAAGCTTAACGAAGAACTCCAAGTTAAAGATGAGCAAGCTCAATTGGCCTTGTCAGAGGCAAATAAGAAGGAAGCGTACCTAAGAAGAAAGATAGAAGAGCTAGAGAGTAGCGAGAAGGCTAAAAGTATATCAATCACTCGGCTGGAGGCTACAATTGAGGAGCTCGGTAAAGACTCAAGGTCTGTTAGTATTCAGTTAGATAGAGAACGCAAAAACAATGAAAGTTTGAGGCGACAACTGGATTTGAAAGAGATAGTAATCTTGAATGCAAGAGGCGCATTACGCTCTTTTGAAAATAACAAAGCATTGAAGGCTTCAAAATCTCTTAAATCAATATTCTCAAAAGTTTTAAATAATTCTGAGGGAGAGTTGAAGGCTAATATTCGACTCTTAGAAGATTCAGCATTGTTCAACAAAGAGTGGTATTTGCAGAATTATCCAGATTTTCAGAAGACTCATGAAACACCAGAAGAACATTACCTCACTCTCGGATATCTTGAAGGTAAACAACCAAGTGAGCATTTTGATGGTCTATCCTATCTAAAAGCTTACTCTGATGTTGCAGAGCAAGGCGTAAACCCACTAGTCCATTATTTAAAGTGTGGTAAGAAGGAAGGACGGGTTTACCAAAGTAACTTATTAGAATTAAATGATGGCAATAAAAATGACTAACAACCTTCTAGAGTTAGAGAACGTAATCTGGTTGGGTTGTGGTGATTGCTCTATCAATAAAAAGTTAACGTTATATTGTGAAAATCTACTTCTGGTAGATGCTTTCGAAGCCGCAGTTTATAACCAGTTGAGTGAGAATGTAGTTGCGTCTCAGGTCTATAGAAAAAATTCTTTTGTCGCAGAATCACAAACCAAAAAGTTCCATCTGATTTCACCCTCTAAGTTTTCAACGAGCGTTGAACTGGAGAGGGTGTTTCAAATGTTACCGGGTTGCAAACATCTAGAAACCCTTGAGATGGCGCCTAAGGGGATCTCAGAAATAATTAACGAATCGGGTTTAGAATTTGAAACTTATTCGAACTGCTTAATCATCGACTTCGATGGTTTGAGCACGGCCCTCCTCACAAACTTTTTTGAAAGCCCTATAAGTAATAAATTCTTGTACATAGTAGTGCGGCTCTCAAGGGCGGAAGGAGCAAAAAGTAAACCTTATCACTATGTGAACCTGATGCGGTCATTTGGTTTCAGTGTTGCTGAATTACTCGAAGAAGATTTCGGTACCCTTTATTTTTTCAGTAAAGAACAATATCAACTTGCAGTAGAAGCACTTGAGTCTAGTGAAAAGTTTGAAAAAATTAATAAATTAGAGAAAGGCCTTTACACGCTTATCGGGCGGGCTGAGGAGATATCAGAAAAGAGTTCACACTATTTTGAAACTTTAATAGAAAATTCAAAAGGCAACGTAGAGCGTATCAATCGTGTTGAAAATAGCTTAAATAAACTTTTCTCCAAAGTTGAGAGAATGGCAGACTCAACTTCGAGTTCTTTAAGCAGTTTAACTGAAAAAATAAAAGAAAACGGTAAGAGTACAGTTGAAATTGAGAGGGGCTTAAGTGTTCTCGCGGTGCAAGCTGATTTAATTAAAAACTCAACGTCAGAGACACTAAGTGAGCTTGCTGAAATCGTAAAACAAAATAATGCCCATTTAGATAGGGTTGAGAAAGGCTTGAGCGCACTTGCATTGCGGGCTGATGAAATGAAGGACTCAACCTCAAACTCGTTCATTAGTTTAGAAAAAAGTTCAACAGTAAAATTTGAGCAGATCGATGAAGCATGGCGGGGCGTTAGTGAACTTTTAACAGATGTAGAGACGTTACTAAACATTAATTCAACCTCCCTAAGTAGTCTAGTCGAAGACTCAAAAATCAATTTTGAAAGCCTGCCAAGTGTCATAAGAGAAGAGCTACTCTCAAACAATAAGGCACTAAGTCAAAGTATTGATATCCTTGTTAAAGGTAGAGCCGCTAACGTGGTTACCCAGCTAGAAGCATACGATACTATAAAACGTTTTCTACAGTATGGTGTAATTCCTGTTCATTTCCATGGTTGGCCAGTGAGTCCAGATATAGGTGTACGCCTAATCGACATGATAACCACTCAAAAGTTTGATTTGATCATTGAATTTGGCAGTGGAACATCCACATTGATCATGAGTAGTGCTCTTGCCAAGACAAGCTCAAATCAAAGTCGTTTTGTAAGCTTCGATCACTTGGAAAAATACTACAACAGCACTTTGAACATGCTTGAAAAGCACGGTGTTGAAGAATTCGTAGATTTATGCTTTGCGCCACTCACTAATTATGAGGCTGATGGTAGTACTTATATGCATTACGATTGTGAGAAAAAACTTGAAGAAGTATATAAGGAAATTAGGCCTGCGAATGTCCTTGTACTTGTAGACGGACCTCCTGGTGCGACAAACAGACATGCGCGTTACCCAGCTTTTCCCAAAATAGTAAATATCTTCGAGCAGTCTAACCTAACTATATTTATGGACGATTACTCAAGAATTGATGAAAAAGAATGTGTAGAAATGTGGGAGAAAGAAGCTGACCTTAAAAATAGACCTTTTGACGTAACGTCACTGTCAGCAGAAAAAGGCTTAGCGATTATAAAAGTTGGAAAAAGAGAAGTTTAAAGTGAATAAATCAGTAAAAATTCTGAATTTGCTTGAGAAAGCAAAACAATATGGAAATGATTTCGGAGCGCTCAAGTTTTTATTGAGTCATTACACTAAAGAAAACTTATTGCAAAAAGCTGATTGTGTATTGGATGGCTTTGAGCCCAAAGTAGCAAAATATATCAATATTCACACTTTGGCTTATGATCTATGTAGAGCGCCTTTAGCTCAAGAGAAAAAAAATTTGCTGAAGTATATGGACGGGCTTCGCTTTGTTCAAATGTCAGAGACTTACTTGAACCAAGTAAAGTCATTCGCAATTAACTTTTCAAATTTAGATAAAGACGAGAAAAATCATTTCGCGAAGCACGTAAGAAACGCATTTCTATTGAGCCAAGACGAAGAGTTGCTTGAGTTAGTGAAGGTAAACCACCCCCTCATTTTACCAATGCTTTCAATACCGACTAAAATATCTAGCAACCTAACAAAATTCTCTTCAAAGGACTTTTCCCAGAAGGTACAGCAGAACAACGTTATCTTCGATAATTTCGACAATAAAGAGTTTTTAGAAAATTTAGAGCTTGAATCTTTTGAGCACATTCAGCACAGGTTGGGTCTTGGGTTAAATAAAGCTAGGCTTGAAAATGCTGAGAGCTATCAATCAGCATTAAATGGTTTGCTAGCACACTATGATTTGTCAAACGTCGTGTCTTTATCGCTCAATGAAAATGTTTTAGATTCATTAGTGTTTGAAAGGCCAAATGTTAAGAGAGGTCCGCTAGTCTCGATAATAATGTCATGCTTTAACTCAGATAAAACAGTGGGATACGCGATTCGCTCTCTGTTAAATCAAAGCTACCAAGATATTGAAATTCTAGTGTGTGATGACAATAGCGATGATCGTTCTCTAGAAATAATGAAGTCTTTAGCGTTAACCGATAGACGTGTCAGAGTTTTCTCATCAAGAGAAAATCAAGGTACTTACAACATAAGAAATGCATTGATTCCCCTCTGCCGAGGAGAGTTCATTACTTTTCAAGATGCAGATGACGTAGCTATTCCTCAGCGGATTGAGCGACAAGTAAATGATTTAGAGGTGTCTGAATCACTTGTAACAAGTTGTCGCTGGATAAGAATTTCACCAGAGGGAGAGGTCATATTTTTTCCTGATGGGCTAATCAACAGGTTTTGTGTTGTTTCTACAATGGTTAAAAAGGAAGTGTTTAGTATACTGCCTAAGTTTAGACAGTCGCTTGTTGCCGCAGATACTGAATTCCATGAATTGTGCTTGTTTATGCTTGGTGCCGAAAACGTTAGAGTTCTAGATGAACCGTTGATTCTTGGGCTGTGGGGAGATGGTTCTTTAACAAAACGCCCTGGTTTAGCTGCGGAAAATACTGGCTGTGTAGCACATAGGCGTAGAGCTTATTCAGATATTGCGGCGAGACAGAGAGTTATAGGCAGCCACATAGTGTCTGACGAAGAGGTCGATAATGTTCTGAGAGACCAGGGAATATACAGAGAATATCATGGTGTTCAGTGTGAAGGGGAGGCGATATGATTATTGCATGTATGTGTACTTTTCCGGCGCGTGGTGAATTGATTTTACCTGCGATTGACTCTCTCTATAACCAAGTTGATAAAATACATCTATGCCTCAATGATTACAAAGAGATCCCGCCCTTTTTAAATAAATATAAGAAGTTGGAAGCAATAATTCCTGACACCGATCAAAGAGATGTTGGTAAGTTCTTAGATATTGATGTAGATGATGAAGACGTTATTTTATATGTTGATGATGATATTATTTATCCAGAAAATTATGCATCGGTAATGTGTCAAAAGTTAGCAAAAAATGATGAAGCAGCATATGGACTTCATGGTGTTATTTACCCAGATGCCTATGATGGTGATGTAGGGCTTCGTAGGGTGTTTTCATTTCCAAGGGCGTTAGAGAAGGATCGTTTAGTTAACCAAATTGGAACAGGTACTGTAGCAATTAAAGCTAAAAATAGGCCCCGACATGAGTTTATGAAAGGTTCTCAAAAATACGTAGATGTTAGATTCGCTGTGCACTGTTCTAAAAAGGAATTGCCCATAGTTTGTATTGCAAGAAAAGAAGAGTGGTTAAGAGAAATTAAGCACGGGCAAACGATCTTTTCCACATTTACTACCAAGTGGCCCTTAAATGTAACCAAAGAAGTTCAATTGCTAACTGGGTATTCTAAATTATTTTAGTGTCTCGCTACGAGTTCAATTTCAAATCACTGGAAAAATATGTATTCACTAAACAACTGGGATTTTACCGAAAAGCCTGTTTCAAACACCTATACTATAAAAGTAGATGGTGTAAGCATTGCCTATACTTACATACGTAAAAATGCTTGCAGTTCTTTTAAAAAGTTTTTTTCTCATTTTTCTCATGGATGCTTTTCTGAATATAAAACAGATTTAGCGGCCTTAAATCAACTTCATGTGGAGAGTTCATTAGATAAGCTTTCTTCATGTGATTTTAGAATCTTTGTATTTAGGGATCCTATAGATAGAGCTATTTCTGTATACAAAAATAAGTTCATTCAAAATACTGGAAACAAGGATATTTTCCAAAGTTATGAGAAAATTACTGGAAGGGATGCATTTAAGGCTAGTTTCGAAGAATTTATTTCACTATATATTATGAACCAGCAAGTAAGCGAACGAGAGTTAGATCCTCACCTTTACTCTCAACATCTTCATTTGCGAGATATAAATTACAATGCTGTTATTCCCATGAACTCCTTGTATGATTCAATGCAGTTAGTCGTTGGAGCTGCTCTAGCTCAAAAGTTTTTCGAAAAGCCTGTCAATGCGAGCACTAGTAATATCGAAAGCGAGAGAGAGAGGAATGTGGTTACTCAGTCTGCTGAAGAGCTAAATCAAATTTTTAAAAGCGAAAAAAGAATTCCTAAAAGTGCTCTTTTTAGAACTCCTACAATCGAAGAGCAACTGAAAGCTTTTTATGTAACAGATTACGAGCTAATCAATAGCTTAAAGGATAATAGCAAATGATTTTTTTATACACACGATTTAGCTTGGTCAATAAAAATATGACAAAGGCTTGGAAAACGAGTACTTTAACTGTTCAGGAGCAAATCGATAATGTTGTCGCAAATGACGAGCGCTTGCGTGGTCGATTAAAAATTTTTCTTGATAGAACAGTTAAAAATATTGAAAAAGCGCATATAGAGGGCGCACAAGTAAGGCATTTCGTTTTTGCTTCTACTCTGATTAGTTCGTGGGCACAAGACCTATTGTCTAACGCAGAAAAGAATTATAGTTGGTTGAAGATAATCTGGGTAACATATGAAGAAGATTTTAATATAGTCGAAAGTACCAGAGCATTAATAAGCGAAGAATTTCAAGGAAGAAATCAAGGAGGGGTATATTCTCTTCTAAGATTAGATGACGACGATATTCTAGCACCTCACTTTTTTGAGTATATATCAAGATACGCTGTAGATGCTTTTGTCGGCAAAGCAATATCGCTACCAGCTGGTGTTAATGCATTATATGATTCAAAGTTGGATACATATACACATTTTGTTGAAAGCTATGATGAAAAAATTGCAATCGGGCTGGGTTTTATAAACCATTGCAGTGAGACCGGTGAGCACAGAATAAAGTCTGCTGTTCCCAATGTTTCTCATAAAAAGATTGATAGGCAAGTACCACTTATATTAGACGGAACTATAAGTTACTGCTGGATAAGATCTCTTCACGAAACGAATGATACCTATGTTCAAAGGTTGGGAGACGGGGTTGAGATACCTATTATCAACAAAGTCAAGCTATCAGAACATCCCTTGTCTAAAGATTTGGTAGATAAATACTTCGTATTCTTGTAGTAATTAAATATGAAAATTATAGTTGTGGGCACATCAAATTCGGTAATCGGGAACAAGGGTTTTATACAATCTCTCCGCCTACAACATGAGGTCATTCAGCTCTCGTGTGGTAGGGTACCTTTTTTTTACCATCTAAAGACTTTGATAAAAAATAGAGAACTAGTTGAAAATTGTGATCTGCTGATACTAGATCATTACATAAACGATGTTAATGTTTACAGAGGGATTCTAAGTGATGAGTATCAGCATTTGTGCGAGGAATTTTACAGATTTCTTAGTACATTGAATGTTAATATTGTCAATGTTTTCTTTCCCGTAATTGGTTTGAGAGATTACAAGTTTAATTCTTTCTATGATACCGTTTTAGAACTTTGTCGTTTGAATTCTATATCTGTAATTGATCTTAACGAGCTCAATTTTTCTAAAGGTCATTTTAAAGACAAAATACATCTAAGCCATCGTACATCTTATTTCTTCGGTATTATTTTAGGAGGTGTCTTAGCTAGTCATGAATATAGATTAAAGAAAAATAGACCTTCAGGGGGAGAGTGCAAAAACAACCCCTTTTCAATTGTCAATATTCCAGAAATTGTTGGCAATTCTACCGAGTTTAAGAATGACCTTATTCATATTGAATATGCAGATATTGAAAAAGATTTTTGCATTAAGTGTGATATTAAGCAAAAGTTATTGGGTATAGGATATTTTAGATTAAAAGGCGCTGAGGGTTCATCAGCGTGTATCATTAACGATAAGCATAAAATCGCGTTTTCTGGTTACGGTTATTTTTTTGAAGCTTTAGATTTTGATGTGCATGGTGATGTTGTCGTTTCTCCATTTTTTTCGGAGACTGGCTGCTTGGATACATTGATGACCAGAGGCAAGGTAGATGGGCCATTCAAATACTTATATCTAGTTGATCTTCTTTTCTACAATGGTGAGCGTTTAGAATATATCGCCGCGAATAGAATGGTGTTTGATTTGGATGTGTCTAATCTAATTGAACTTTCGAACGTATTTAATAGGTTCTATGCTTTCCCTTCGTTGTCCGCTAAGTCAATAGACCTAATTAGAGATGTTGCAGTTCGTATGGAGGTCGAAGATACAGGTATTGCACGCGAACTTATGCTTTTGGCAAGTATAGCTAGGCCGAATGGTCCATTTATAAAGAAAAAGTTAGAAGAGTATAACTTGTTGACACAGTAGCTCAAAAACTGAGTGAACGATAATATCGAAGAGACAGTGGTAGTAGAACGTTAACTATATAGTTATGTTGAGATAAGCCCTAATCAGCTTGCTTGAATTGTATAGCACTTGGTTCGCTACTAGTTTGAAGTTGTAGGCGAATTGCTATTTAATTTAAACGACTAATCAAGACTTTATCATAAGAATTTATCTGATCTAGACTTCATGTTAATTGTCGCGCTCTTATTATACAAATTTTCTTTGCCTAAGAGGACTGTAACGTAGCTTTCCATTTACTATTACCCGAATTTACGTGATGAATATAATTTTTAACTTGAAAGAAAACGAATCGCTTTCTGAACATGAATGCAAAAAAATTGTAGCTCTTCTGCGAAATCATGTAGCCGAAGATATATGTCTAAGTATTAGTGTAGAGCCTCAAGTCGGATGGGACAGTTCCGAGCTTTCAGGTACGCTAACTAGGGAGTCTTTGCTTCATAATTTGATAGAACTGCAACAAGACGCACTTGAGTTAGAAAAGCAAGTAGTTTACTTTAAGGAGCGAAACAACTACTTAGAAGAAAAAGTAAGTTGGCTTCGAAGTAAAACTGGTGAAAGTAATTTTAAACCTTTAAAGTCAGTGCTTGACTCTAGTCCTTCGTTAGGTGATTCAGGTTTACAGTCCGCGTTAGTTCGAGTAATTAATACTTTGGAGTCTAAAGCCAGTGAAAAAGCGAGCTTGTCGTTTTCAAAGTCTAAACGCGTGAGGAGAGACAAAGCTTTAATTGCTCGAAGTGAGTACTTCGATAAGGTGTATGTAACAACTCAGTTAAGGATGTTAGGCCTTCAAGTAAAAGACCCCCTGGAGTTTTTCATTTCTTTCGGAGCTGAACTCGAACTTTCTCCTTCTGAAAAGTTTGATACCAAATCTTATTTGGCGATGAATCCAGACGTAAAAGATTCAGGTGTTAATCCTCTTCTTCATTATATAAAACATGGTAAAGCCGAAGGCCGAGTTCTTATATAGTAAGTTCAGGCATTTTTTAATCAAGCACCCCAGATACAACGAACCATGGAGATAATATAGTGGTTAATGACGTGCTGCTTTCAGCCAATAAAGCGTTTTCAGAACAAAACTTTAGCGATGCACGCGCCATATATGAACAGTGTTTTCCATCGAATGTAAAAGAACTTGCAAACATCTTAGTGGATAAACCTGTTTTAAAGCATGTTTATAGAAACTATTTATATTCGTTAGCCTTCGGGGGGGATATAGATAAAACAGAACGCCTGATGTATGAGTACAAAGCAGCAGACCCGCACGATACAATTATAACCACTACAAAAGGTCTTCCAGCGCTGGATAGTCATCAAGATTCCCCGCTACTAAGCATAATTGTACCTATCCATAACTCTGGCCAATATTTAGATTTCTGTATTCAATCTATACGTGAACAAGAATTTACTGATTTTGAACTCATATTAATCAATGATGGGTCAACAGACACCTCTTCAGAGATTATTGATCGCCATGCAGCAGAAGACTCTCGAATTATAGTGTTAACTAATCTTCAAGCGTCCGGAAACCCAGGCACGCCTAGAAATCAGGCATTGTCTATAGCAAAAGGTGTCTATGTTGGTTTTGTCGATAGCGATGATTGGATCAATAGAGATTTTTACTCAGAATTAATGAGTATGGCGCTAGAAAGTAATGCCGATATCGTTTTTTCTGGTGGGTTTAATAATCATGAAGCAAGCGGAAGAGTAAGTAAGCGAACCTATACCGCTGAAGGTTTTGACGATCCGACTAGCTCCAGGTTTAAAACCCATGATAGCTTTATGATATGGGATAAAGTGTTTAAGCGCTCAATGTTAGAAATGTTCAACATTCGCTTAGGCGAAACAAAAGCTGCTGTAGATGTACCTTTTGTATTCGCTGCTTATTACTATGCTGCCAACGTTGTTTTCAACGATGAATTCATTGGTTATAACTACAGACGCGAGTCAGAATCATCGGTAACGGTAGCTCATCGTAAGAATTCGAATTGTGAATTTGAGTTTCAGGCGTTCTCGAATGTAAGAGCATGGGCTAATGAGAACAACGTTGCCGATTATTACTACGCAACTATAGATATTAAGCTTGTGAGCTCGCTGATGTATACATTAAAGATGGTGAGCGATGAATATTTTGATGGCGTTTTT
Source organism: Alteromonas sp. S005 (assembly GCF_036864475.1). Taxonomy (NCBI): domain Bacteria; kingdom Pseudomonadati; phylum Pseudomonadota; class Gammaproteobacteria; order Alteromonadales; family Alteromonadaceae; genus Alteromonas; species Alteromonas sp. S005. The sequence goes on from NZ_JAZETN010000011.1 coordinate 102,722, forward strand.
GCAAAAGTAAAATCACTTTTTACAGACGTGGATGCGGTGTCATTTAAAGACTATTGCGTGCAGAATCAAAAATGGTGGCTATACAAAGAGTTTTTGAAAGTACGCGATCATAGCGCAAAGGATGTGCAAGCATATCTTAAAGAGAAAGAAGAAGCCGCTAAAGCAAAGACAGTCGAACAATTAATTACACCTCGCTACCAGCTTGAAGGAAAAAACGCGGGCATCATGTTTTTTCCTTGTTGGTTAACAAATAATCCATATCAAAAACTATTCTATCAAGCATTGAATGAAAATTTTGACTTAGCAATTGAAGGCTATGATCAAAAAGGTCTTCGCAAAGAGCTAATCGACAGAAAAAAAGGCAAATTTAAGTATGTTCACCTTCACTGGTTACATAACTTTTTTGACTTTGAAGATCCATCTGTACTCTCGAACACTTTAGAAGCGTTGAGTTACGCAAAACAAAATGGTTTTAAGGTTATATATACTGCACATAACATTTGCTCGCACGACTCTGAAAACGCCGAAGACGAAAAACGTTATAGAGAGCAGATACTTTCGTTTGTAGACCACTCGCTAGCACACGGTGAAGTAGCAAAACAGCGCTTAATAACAGAGTTTGAGGTGCCTGAGAATAGTGTCGAAATCGTTCCTCACGGTACCTATGGTGATTTCTACGGCGAGAAGATAGATAAAATTCAAGCGAAAGAGAAGTTCGGCATCCCAGCTCAATCTACTGTTTTTCTATTCTTCGGAAATATAAAAGGTTACAAAGGCATATTTAACCTTCTGTCTCGCTTCCACAATCTGCGTGAAAAGAGTGATGATATTTACCTTATAATAGCAGGACGAGTGTTAGACCAAGAGCTTATGCCGGAGCTGACTAAACAAACGATAGATGCAAATATTCTGTTTAGGCCAGGCTTCGTCCAAAATGATGAGGTTATAGATTACTTTTCTAGTGCTGATTTGTGCGTTTTGCCTTATGAACAAGTTTTAACTTCTGGAGCGGCAATGCTCAGTGTGACTATGCGTTGCCCAGTTCTCGCTCCCTCAATTGGAATTCTTCCAGAAGTGATTACTCCTGAAATTGGTCTTTTGTTTGATTCTTTTGATGGTATGCAAGATCAAATGGAAAAGATGGCCAATGGGGAAGTAAGCGTTTCTCAAGCTCAACAATTTGATAAAGCGCTAAACATTTATGATTGGACAAACTTGGTTAAAAGAATCAGTTTTCTTCTTAGGAAATAGTCACTAGGGCGTTATAGGAATACGGTATTAAAAAATGGAAAAAGTTGATTTAGCAGTAGTTTTCTATGAGAACGAGGTTGACACGTTAGGGTTACTTGCGAAGTCTATCGAGCTTTATTGTGACACTAGCTTAGTAGATAAAATTTACCTAATTAATAATGCCGTCAATCCTTCAGCGGGTCGTAAAGCGTTTGATACGGAAGTTCTACCATTCTTCGATAAGTTCAAAGACAATGTTCGTATCATAGACGCGGACAAACTAGGAATTAACCTTTCAAAAGGTGCCAACCCTTATTTGTCACAGCAAGCACTGAAATTGTCTATAGCGACTATGTCGGATAAAGGTCACTATTTGGTTCTAGATGCTAAATGCCATTTCATTCGAGAACTTAAACGAAGAGACTTATTTAACGAAGACGAAAAGCCAGTGTCTCATCATCAGGTTCATGGTGGGTACGTAAAGGCTTGCTTGAAAGAAGCATGTAATTACTTTGATGTTGATGTCGACCTTGATAAGCCTGCCTTACCAACAGTGCCACCTTACTTGATGATTACTGCTTTAGTTCGTGATTTGCTAGCTGAAATTGAAAAGCGAGAAGGCACCGGGATTTATAATCTTATATCGGAGAATGAGAAACTTGCAGAGTTCTTAATCTATTTTGCATATTTAACTTATCGCGGTGGGCCTGAAAAATTTTATTCTATTGGCACCAAACCATACGCGACATTGTTTACCAAATGGCCTGAATCTGACAAAGATATATCTCGAGTTTTAAACAGCACGTCAAACGACAGTGTTTGGATGTTCTCTGTTCGCGCCAAACGGTTTGCTCAGTTAAAAAATAACGAAATAGATTTTATAGCTAACCTTTGGGCTGAGCGAGGTTTGTTTGACAACAAAGCATTTGCTAAAGAGTTTATTCTTCAAAAGGGTAATTCAACAACTACTGTCACAGAGGTTAAAGGGCACCCTGCTGGTGATGGAAAAGTTGTTGAAGGGAGAAACCAACGCCTTTTCATCGCAAATGATTCTAACGACGTAATAAAGCAGCATCGTGGCGAGAAAATCCTAGGTATCAATCAAATAAAAGCTTGGCGTAGAGTGATTGAAACGAGAAAAGCAGTTTGTTCCAGCATGGGGGCCCAGTATAGGCTTATGGTGGTCCCTGATGCGCACGCTGTGCATAAAGGTGACCTGCCACAGTTAGACAATATTGATGCTATACGACCCATACACCAAATAAGCTCAGAACTGTATGATTATTCAAGTTTTATCTATCCGCTAGAAGAGTTGATCAATGCATCTGAAGAAGCAGAATCTTACCATCCAGTCGACTCCCATTATACCGCTTATGGTGCATACGTTTGCTACAGGCGCATAATGGAAGATCTGAAAATTAATATTCCTATATTAATGGAAGATGACATAGCGTTGATCGAGAAAGAGGGAAGCGGTGACTTAGGCGAGAAGTTTAATCCTCCTCGCATTGCCAAATTTACCGAATGTTTTGTCAAGAATGGAAAAGCAAACAAGATTTGGAACAACGGTGTGACAAACCGGGGTCACATGTCGGTTTGGGTGAATTCTGATCAAACGTTGCCGAGTTGCGTTCTCTTCACTGATTCTTATGGATGGAAGATTCAGCGCTTTTTGGCCGAGTCATTTAGCAGACTATACATAGTTCATAGCCCGCTAATTGAACATGATGCACTAGATGTATTTAAACCAAATGTTGTTATTTCGCTCATGGCCGAACGCTTTTTGATTTATACGCCGAAAGATATATTTGATAAGTCTGCGCTAGAATTTGCCAATGAGAAGGGAGGCGACATCAAATCTTATGAAGAAATACTTTCATTGTCGAAAGTGTGATCTAAATCGTTTAAAAAATAAAATTGTGGTAAAGGCATTGGCATAAATAAACAAGTATGACAAAAACCTTTTTTTTAGCCACTGGAGCCTGAGTTACCATGAATGTCTAGTCAATAATGGTTAGCGAGTTTTCAAAAGCTCAAGTGATAAAATCTACAATAATATTTTCGGCAGAATAATTGGTAAAGAAGGTAAGACGATGAATTCAGGTGCTATTAAGGCGTATGTTATTAATCTTGACTGTGATATTCAGAACTTTGAAAAAGTCGAGAGCATTGCTAGCGGGCTCCCTTTCAATATTGAAAGAATATCAGGTATCAGAGGAAGCTCTATTCCTAGATTTATAGTAGAAAAAACGGTTGTAAATCATGAGATAGATCTCCAGATGGGAACCGTCGGCTGTTTTCTTTCACATGCTAGGGCATGGGAAAAAATAGCTGAAGAAGGAAGCGGTTTTGTATTTGAAGATGATATCATTTTTCAAAATATTGATACTATTTCTGAGTTGGCTTCAGAAATGCAGGCTTATGACTTGATTTTTGTAAACGACAGGATGTGTGGTGAAGCGAGTGCAGATAGCGATGAGAGGAATTGTATAAACTCCTTGAAGCAGGAAATTTTAGCGAGGGCAGAAAGAAACCAGATAGCCTGTGGGGGTGACGGATATTATTTGTCACAAGCTGGTGCCCAACGCCTTCTTGAACTCGTTAAAACCAAAGGGGTATTCAATGATGTAGACTGGTTCATATTTTATTGTGCTATGGCAAATAATAACTTAGACGAAATTCGCGAAAACCGAACTTTCCACAGGAAATTATCTTTTTTCAAAGGTACTTACGACTTATTAGAGCCTATCCTCAAAGGTGGTGTGCTAGGAAAGCCGATTGTTGCACACGCACCGACTCAAAGCCGAAGAATAATAGAAAATAAAGCTAACTAAATAGGATGTTGAATTGTTTCAATTAGACTTCCGCAGCTTGCATTTAAGCTTTATTTCATAATGAAAAATTTTCTATCTAGAAAAAAAAGCGAACTTGCTTCTTTTATGAGATTGCTCCGCATGGAGCAGCTAATTAGGCGAAGTAACTTGTTTGATAGTGATTACTATCTGCGCCGCTACAATCTAAATCCCAACGCTAATACTGTACGTCATTATTTACAGGTAGGGGGGGATGCAGGATATTTTCCAAACGAGTGGTTTGACACAAAATGGTATAGAACAAACTTCGAAGATGTGGCGAATAGTGGGTTAAACCCCTTTGTACATTATATCCAGCATGGGCGTAATGAAGGGCGTGCAACCAACAGAATTCAATTTCATTCGCAAGAAATAAATGGGCTTGGCGCGGATAAAGAACATATACCGCAGCTGTTGTGGCGTGGATTGTCTGAATCATCTCTAATTCGACTCAAAGAAATCTACTCAACGCCTTCAGTGGAGGAGACCGTCAGGTTCTTTTCCATTTGGCATACTGCTAGATGGTTCTATTATTTAGGAGAGTTTAAAAAGGCTCTCAGTTTGTCGCGCCTTGTGGTCAAACAAATAGCGCCTGACGTTTATGGTAAAAGTGGCGCGCTTATGCATGCTTTATGTCTACAAAAGAATGGCAAGTATTTAGAGTCTGAAACCTTTATAAGAGCTCACTATAAAGATAGTAACTTAGACGAAGATATACTCTTGGCGTTATCCAATTGCGCTGGTTCTGCTGATGAAAAACTTTCTATTCTTAATAAAATTTACCAAAGGCATGGTTTAAGAGGCCTAACTTTAAAAAGTCACGACGAGGAACTCTCGTTCAAAAATTTGGCAACAGAGAGTGAAGAAGATGAATGTATAAGCACGGAACTTGTAAGCGTAATTGTTCCTTGCTTCAATGCGGGAAAAACAATCAAAACTGCTTTAGAGTCGCTCTTATCTCAGTCATGGAAAAACTTAGAAATAATCGTAGTTGACGATTGCAGTGAAGATAATACGGTATCAGTAATAGAATCGCTGTCTAGAGAATTTCCGCAGATAAAACTTATTAAACAATCTCAAAACGGCGGCGCTTATCGTGCTCGAAATGTAGGCCTTACCGCTGTAAAGGGGGCTTTTATTACCACGCATGACGCGGATGATTGGTCTCACTCTCAGAAAATACAGCTACAAATGGAGTACCTTTCTCAAAACGAATCTGTCATGGGAGTGTGCACTCAGTGGGTAAGAGCTACGCCTACACTTAATTTTGAGCATAACTGGCGGCTAAACCCCAGGTTGATTCATTGGTCTCACTCTTCTTTTTTGTTTAGACGCGCCGTTTTCGATGAATTGGGCTATTGGGATTCAGTTTTAGTGGGCGGTGATACAGAATATATTTGGCGGGTAGAATCACACTTCGGTTTTCATTCAGTAAAGAAAATTCACTCAGACATTCCCTTGGCATTTGCTTTGGACGATGAAAACTCGCTAACTAGGAATAAAGCAACTCATATAAAAACAATGTACCAAGGTATGCGCCATATCTATCGGCAGGCATGTCAGTGGTGGCACTCAAAAGAGCCGTCTAACTTGTTCGTAGATATTGATGGTGATCGTAAGTTTCCAGCTCCCACTACAATGATCTCTAAGAATCTTTATGAAGTGGCTGGCGATACAGTTTTTGTTGGTGATTTTAGTGAAGGCAGGCTAGAGATTGAACTATATGAAGCCATAGCTTCTACTATGAGCAGCGGTAAAAAAGTTTTCCTATATCACTTACCACGGCCGCGGGAAATTCAGAGACAATTATCTAGCGCTTTTTTTGAACTATTGTCTAGGGATAATGCAGAAGCATGTGTGTTCGGCATGACTATATCTGTTGATTATGTGTGCTTTTTAGACCCAGCTCTTTTGCTTGAAATACAAGAGGAGTTAGCGATACTTACCTCTAATAAAGTGGTCGTTTATGATAAAAGAGGGCAAGCGCAGAGTATTGAAATAGCGTTGAGCTTTGTTACTGCTCATGAATCGGTGGAAGTAAAAACTACAGATAGTTTGGACTCACTGCTAGCGTACCTAGAAGATAAGAAGTCGTAGCGAATGATGAATAAAGAGTACTTTGATCCCGAGTGGTATCTTAAACAGTACCCCGATGTTGCAGCTGCAGGGATTGACCCTAAACTACACTTCGACAAACACGGAAGGCAAGAAGGACGTTTGCCATGCAATATTCCTTCGCTATCCTTTGAGAAGGCTTTATGGCGAAATGCAAAAAACTGTGACGTAATACTCGATTCTTTGCACAGCGCTGCAGAATACTCAAGCATCAACGGAATATATGGCGCTAAAGTACTCGTCGATTACTACCTCTTCACAGAACAGTATCTTTTAGCAAAAGAAGAGTCGGATAAACTTGTTATCAACAGCAGCCTATCAGAAAAGCTTTTTAGTAGAGATGAATTGTCGCTGATAAGGTTTTCATCTTTGTTTGGGGCAGGTTTAGAAGCTGAAGCTAAGCAGGTTGTAAAAGACCCTCATTGGTCAAATTCTTCAAAGTGGCTCGCGGCCAGTATGCTGTCGGAGTCGCGGAAGATTGTTGAGCTTAATAGGCTTTATAAGAATACTGGGCTAAAGGAGCTAACTACGAATAAAGCAGAAGCAACGTTAGATGTTCTTTCAACAGCACTAACATCTGTCTCTGCTTTTACATGGCTTAAAGCACTTGTGAGCAAACCGAAAGTCTCAATTATAGTCCCGGTCTTTAATGCAGCGAAAGTCATTTCTACTAGTATCAACTCTCTACTCAATCAGTCATGGAAAAACATTGAGATAATGGTGGTTGATGATGCTTCCACTGATAACAGCTATACCGAGTTGAAGCGTTTGTATGGCGGGATTGAACGTGTACGGGTTATCAAAAACAACAAAAATAAAGGCGCATACGCTACAAGAAACTTAGGAATGTCTATGGCTAACGGTGACTTCCTTACCGTCATGGACGCTGATGACTGGGCTCACCCCCAGAAAATCGAAAAACAAGTAACCCCTTTACTCTTCAACCGTTCTTTGAAAGGAACTGTTTCGCACTGGGTTAGATGCACAGAGGGCCTTAAATTTTCAAGGTTAAGGGCTGGTAACTCTTGGGTGCATAGAAATGTGTCTTCTCTACTCGTTCGAAAAGATGTTGTTGCCACTCTGGGAGGCTGGGACGAGGTTAAAGTAAATGCTGATACTGAGTTTTATGAAAGATGTCTTGCCAAGTTCGGTGAAACCGCGATAAAAGAAGTAATGCCTGACGTTCCTCTCTCTTTTGGACGAACCCATGCGTTATCACTTACGCAGAATGCAGAAACTCACTTGGTCACCCAGTATGGTGGTGTTAGAAAACAGTATATGGATTTCGCTCGAGCATGGCACAAGAATAGCCCAGATTTGAAGCTTTTAAGAGACGGCCAGCGTCCTTTTCCTGTTCCTCCTAGTATGCTGCTGGCTTCTTCTAAACCTTCATTTGTAAAAGAAAATGCAGCGAGTTTTCACAAATGGAGAAAAGCACTTGACGAAAATTGGTACGCGCAAGTTTACGACGATGTGAGTTCTATGGGGCTTGATATCCATGATCATTTCTGGGGTAGAGGAGAAAAAGAAGGGCGTTACCCATCTCCATTATTTAACCCTCAGGCTTATGCTTACAAATTTGAATTACCAAATACGGCGTCACCAACCTGGCACGCACTACATAACAACAGTTGGGACTTTTCTTCGCCTGTATCAATCACAGGGTTTGCAAAGTGTGAAGGAATAATTCACGTCGCTCTTTTTGGGCATGCCGTATCTGAAACGGTCTTCGGTGCAGAAAGAAGCTTAGTTGATATTGCTGAAGCAATGCAGCAGGCGAATATTTCGATAACGCTATTTTTACCGTCCTGCGCTAACATTAACTACATCGAGGAGCTAAAACAATTCGTTAGCAAGATAGTATTCTTGCCTTTACCTTGGGCTAATGGAAGGGAAGAGCCGATTCAGCCTATAGCGCAATATTTGGAGTCATATTTCCTAGACTGTGGATATGACTGTGTTTATGTTAACACGCTTACACTAATAGAGCCTTTAAGTGCTGCCAAGAAGGCTGGTATCCCAACGGTTATGCATGTGCGAGAACTTGTTGAGTTTGATAATGATTTAGCGGATTTACTTCGAGAGTCACCGCAACATACTCATGCAAGAGTCATCGCGAGTAGCGACTATTTTATTGCTAACTCTGAAGAAACAGCCCGTTGGCTAAATGAACCAGAGCGAACTACTGTTATCTACAATTGTGTCGATACCGCCCCTTCACAAGACCTCATGCCTTCGGACTCATTAAAAATATGCATGCTAAGCAGTAATGTTAAGAAAAAAGGTGTTGAGGACTTTTTTGAAGTAGCAAGCTTATGTAAGGGGGCTAGTAATATTCAGTTTACGATTTACGGGCCCATTACTAATGAAGTTATCATGGCAGCGAAGCGATTTGGAGATGCAAATATTACTATTGCAGGCTATGTCGAAAAACCGAAAGAGGCCATGGCTGAACACCATATTGTGTTAGCGCTTTCTCACTTCAAGGAATCTTTTGGTAGAACTGTGGCAGAAGGTATGTCATTGGGACGAGTTGTAATTGGTTACGATTGGGGGGCCGTTAGTGAACTTGTCGACAAGCAATCTGGTGTTCTAGTCGACTATAAAAGCACTACGAGCATTGTAGATGCAATACTTGGCTTGAATCGTAACCCTGAATTAGTGGCGTCGATGGGTAGCTTTGCTGCTAAAAGAGCTAACGAACTTTTCTCTCGCGATACCTTTGGTAAAAAGCTCGCAAACCAGATAGTTATGATCTCTAAGAAACCTGCTAAACTAGAGGGCTTTTAATTATCGATTTTTATGCTTACAACAACATGTTAAATACCCTATTTTGTCATTTGGCCACTTACTCACAGTTTAACGTGGCGTGGTGGACTCAGCTGTAGAAGATTAGTTACCTATGTCTTATAAAACCCATCCGTTTTGGCGTGTGGAGAAACTATTATCGCCGGACAAGAATTCTGAAAGCCGGCCTCACCCTAATATTACTGTTCTGTCTCACCACATTCCAAAAACTGCTGGAAGTTCTCTCAGGGTTGCATTTGAACAGGCTCTTGGTACTAGGAATGTTTACGGTATTTACGCAAATACCGGGGCAAGTGCTATGTCGAAAGGTGACGAGATATGGTTACCTGCAAAAGCTAAGGTGCTTCACGGGCACTTTAAGCCGCATATTAATCATACGCAAACTTTTCCAAACGCTATTAGAGCCGTATGGGTTCGCGACCCGCTAGAGCGTTTATGGTCGCTAGTAGGCCACCTATTGGCACTTAAGGAGAGGCATCCTCACTATATCTTGTTAAAATCAAAGCTGCCAGAAGCTAGCTTAAAGTCACAAGAGACCATAGTTAAGGAGTTGGTTCTTAATAACACTATTGAAGCGTTTACAAATACCTATAGTCGGTTTTTCAATTCTGTGCCTATTGACGAATTTGGCTTTGTAGGCTCAAAACATAAATATGAAGAAGGTTTAGAGCAATTGTCATGTTTGACCAAGTTAAAGTTAAAAACATTGCAGGTAAACAGGCGAACTAGCCAAACATATCAGCTACCAAGTAGTATTACCCGGCTTGAATCTTATCTTCATCATGAATATGAAATCGTAGGCGACTTTTTATAAAGCCGTAAGAAAGGAACTTTAGTGGCAGTGTATTCAATAATTACCCAGCGAGTGGATAGCGCATCATCCCATACACTTCGATGGCATCTCGATTTTCCATCTAATAGCCAAAGTATTGATGGGAGCGAATTAGCCCATGACGGGCTGTTGTTCCAAGGCTGGTTATTGAACGAAGGAAAGTCAGCAGCATCGCTAGTTATTCTGAATGGTGACGAAGTACACTCAATACCAATTAATCGCACCCGTCCAGACGTAGTTTCAAGAGTGCTAAAGCAAGAACCCGAAAACCACGATTTACTTCATTGTGGTTTTTCTGAGCGAATTTATCTCAAACATTCAACGTTTACGTTAGGTCTAATTCAAGATGGCAAATTCACAGAGCTAATGAATGGTAGTGTCGAAGGTAAATTTCAGATCTTAGAAGGGAAAGATGGCTGGCTTTTTCTTGATAACGATACCAACAAGAGTATTGAGCAATATACTGGGAAACTTAAATTATCCCGCACAGCTCAAGCTGAGTGGAAAGAATACCTAGTATCGCTAAATGACTTTTCCCGCTCATGTGGGACACCCGTCTGCTTACTTGTCGCGCCCTCTAAGGAAATGGTATACGAAGAGTATTATCCTTATCGTTTTTCCAAGAAAGCGCCTATTCAAAAGCTTAAAGAGTTGATACCCGAGTCGCTCAATTTTATTTTACCGATAGAAGAGCTTCGAAATTTAGAGCAGCGCTCATTTAGGGTGTGTGATACGCACTGGACTCTTCATGGTGCAAGGCTCGCTGCTCAATTGGTTGCAAGTAAACTGTCCTCTCGAAGCATTTCTGACCTCAATGTCTTTTCTAACGATACCTATCAGATCAGAAAAAGCTGGGGGGATCTGGGCTCAAAAGTGTATCCGCCCCAACAGCACGAGGAAGACAGTATTACGAATTTTAATTACAGACGCTGTGTCGTTTTTGACAATAACGTTGACAACTTTGGTCGCATCATTGTTATGTTCCATCAGCACGCTGTGTCTGATAAGACTTTGTTATTATTCGGTTCATCTTCCTCTTATACTATGTTTCACTACCTATGCCGCTTGTATACTTCCGTCGTTTTCATACATACGGCAGGCAATGTTGATCATAAAATTATTGACGTTGTGAAACCTGATTGCATTTGTGTTCAGACAAATGCGCGGTTTGTCGTAAAAGCGCCTAAATTTAATGACTCGGTGGTTAATTACATAGCGCAGAAAAAAGAAAGTGGGAGATTAGCAACGGCATTTACGGCTGAAGTGTTACCAGACGCGAGTGCTCGATACATAGAGTATTTCAGGCAACTTTTAGATTAAAAGAGTGTTCTTCGATACCCACTCCTATAACAAGTTTAGATAGTTTTTCGCATGCAACTTTTCTCGTGGCAGTGAAGGTTATAGATGAATTTCTTACCGTATAGGTTGGAGACCTTAAATTAAAGTTGAAACAGCAACGTTTTCTAGAAACACTCTTAAATAATCGTTACTATTTTAAAAGTACAGCACACCATCGGTGTGATTAATCAAACAATAGCGTAGAAAGAAAATTTATGTGTGGAATAGTAGGTGCAGTAGCCGAAAGGAATGTGGTTGAAATACTACTAGAAGGGTTAAAAAGGTTAGAGTACAGAGGGTATGACTCTGCTGGCGTAGCCTTGTTGGACAAGGATGGCAATTTAAAGCGAATTCGCAAAGTTGGTAAGGTCAAAAATTTAGCTGAAGCTTTAGAAAATGAAACAGCTTTAGGTACAACTGGTATCGCCCACACTCGATGGGCTACTCATGGTGGCGTTACTGAATATAACGCACATCCGCACTTCTCATCCAGCCGGGTGGCAGTGGTGCATAACGGCATTATTGAGAATTACGTAGCTTTACGTAAGAGTTTAGGTGAAAAAGGTTATACCTTTTCAAGCGATACCGATACCGAAACCATTGCGCATATAGTTCACGAAATGCTTAACGACGGTAAGTCTTTATTAGAAGCTGTTCAGAGTGCAGTAACACACTTTACTGGGGCATACGGTACAGTAGTTATCGACAAAGAAGACCCTAACACAATGGTAGTGGCGCGTTCAGGTAGCCCATTGGTCATCGGGCTTGGCTTGGGTGAAAACTTCATAGCTTCAGATCAATTAGCATTACTACCTGTAACACGCCGCTTTATCTTTTTAGAGGAAGGTGACGTAGCGGAAGTTACCCGTCGAGAAGTAACAATTTTTGATAAATCTGGTGTTCGGGTAGAACGTGAAATTATCGAATCGACTGTTGAGCATGATGCGGGTGACAAAGGTGGTTACCGTCACTACATGCTAAAAGAAATTTATGAGCAGCCAGCGGTTATTAGAAATGCGCTTCAAGATAGAATAGATAATATTCACAACATTGATGCGCTATTTGGCGATGGTGCAGACGATATCTTAAAACAAGTGAAGCATGTACAAATTATTGCATGTGGCACGAGTTATCATGCTGGAATGACAGCGCGATATTGGTTGGAGGAGCATGCAAATGTTTCTTGTTCAGTAGAGATAGCTTCAGAATTTAGGTATCGCAAATCAGCCGTTCATCAAAACAGTTTGCTTGTTACGATTTCTCAAAGCGGAGAGACGGCAGATACATTAGCCGCGTTGCGTTTGGCTAAAGAATTGGGTTACATGTCTGCACTTACAATTTGTAATGTGCCAGGTTCGTCGCTAGTGCGCGAGTCAGACCTTGCGTTTATGACTCTTGCCGGTGCTGAGATTGGCGTTGCATCAACTAAAGCGTTTACAACCCAACTTACCGCCTTTCTAATGCTTACACTAGCGTTAGGTAAATTTAATGGTCTCTCTAACGAAACATCAGCGGAAATCGTATCTGCAATTAAGACATTGCCAAGTAAGATTGAAGAGGCGCTGAGTACTTCAGAAGTAATTGAAGCACTGGCTGAAGAGTTTGCCGATAAGCACCATAGCTTGTTCCTCGGGCGCGGCGCTCAATATCCAATTGCTATGGAAGGCGCGCTCAAACTGAAAGAAATCTCTTATATACACGCCGAAGCATACGCATCAGGTGAACTTAAACATGGTCCTCTAGCCCTAATAGATGACGAAATGCCTGTAATTGTCGTTGCGCCCAATGATGAATTGCTTGAAAAGCTAAAATCTAATGTGGAAGAAGTACGTGCCAGAGGCGGTATTATGTATGTGTTTGCAGATGCTGATGCGCACTTTGATAGCGATGAAACAATGCGCGTCATTAATATTCCTCATTGTGAAGATATTATTGCGCCCATTGTTTATACCGTTCCTCTGCAACTTCTTTCTTACTACGTAGCATTGATCAAAGGCACTGATGTCGATCAGCCCCGAAACCTTGCAAAGTCGGTTACTGTAGAATAACGCTAACATCTTGATATTAGGCCATGACTTTTTGAGTTGTGGCCTTTCGTTTTTTAGGAAGTAAAAATGTCTCAAAAATATTTTGGCACCGATGGAATTCGCGGGAAAGTTGGCGAATTCCCAATGACACCTGATTTTGTAATGAAGCTAGGCTGGGCTGCGGGCGTAGTTTTGGCGGCAGACGGTACAAAAGAAGTGCTCGTTGGAAAAGATACTCGCGCTAGCGGGTACATGCTTGAATCTGCATTAGAGGCTGGTTTGTCTGCAGCGGGCGTTAATATAGCACTAGCCGGGCCCATACCCACACCAGCGGTAGCTTATTTAGCCTCTACCTTTAGAGCTGATGCTGGTGTGGTTATCAGCGCATCCCATAACCCCTATTACGATAACGGTATTAAATTTTTTGGCCGAAGTGGCGCGAAGTTAGGTAGTGAACAACAACAGGCAATTGAAGAAAAATTACAGTATGCGCTGGAAAATGGTATCGAATGCGTAGATTCGGAGCGTTTGGGTAAAGCGCGAAGAATTGAAGATGCCGCGGGTCGCTATATCGAATTCTGCAAAGGGACCTTTCCAAGCGATCTCAGTCTAGAAGGACTGACAGTCGTTGTTGATAGTGCGAATGGTGCTGCGTATAAAGTCGCCCCCAGTGTGTTTGAAGAGTTGGGAGCAAAAGTCATTAATATCGCAAACACGCCGAACGGGGTAAACATCAACGATGAGTGTGGTGCTACGTCACTGAATGCACTAAGCAAAGCGGTAACAACGAATAAAGCTGATTTAGGAATAGCCGTTGACGGAGATGCAGACAGAATCATGTTTGTTGATTCAGATGGTGATGTCGTTGATGGTGACGAGATTCTGTTTTTGATGGCCCGTGAGGCCAAGCAAGCTGGCTACAAAGGCGGTGTGGTTGGCACTTTAATGAGTAACCTTGGCCTTGAGCTTGCGCTTAAAGCGCTTGATATCCCTTTTGAGCGAACCAAAGTCGGCGATAGATATGTGGTCGAAAAATTAAAAGAGACTGGCTGGCGTATAGGTGGTGAAACGTCTGGTCATATACTCAATTTAGACTATGCATTCACTGGTGATGCTATTGTTGCTGCTCTTCAAATATTGGCAGTGGTTGTAAAAAGTGAATATTCTCTAAAAGACTTAAAAGAAGGGATGACTAAGCTGCCTCAGTGTATGGTGAATGTTCGTCATAACGATCTGGATTCAGTACTTGATTTAGATGTTGTAAAGGAAGAGGTAGCGCGAGTCGAAGGGGCGTTAGGTTCAAGTGGTCGACTTGTTCTTCGAAAATCTGGAACAGAGCCGTTGATTCGTGTAATGATAGAGGCAACAGATAAGGATGTATCTACTGAACTAGCAAATAGTTTGGCAGAGATAATACGAACAAATTAACAAGGAAAAACTATGAACCGGAAGGGTATAATTTTGGCGGGTGGATCTGGCACGCGTTTACATCCGCTTACAAAGGTAGTAAGTAAACAGCTTATGCCGGTTTACGATAAACCAATGATATTTTATCCCCTAGCTACTCTTATGATGTCGGGGATTAGGGATATTTTAATTATCACTACACCCGAAGAGCAGCGCCGCTTCATCGAGCTTATAGACGACGGTAGTGACTTGGGTATTAATGTTCAATATGCAGCTCAACCTTCGCCCGATGGCCTAGCTCAAGCATTTCTTATTGGCGAAAGCTTTATCGGTAGTTCGCCATGCACACTTATTTTGGGTGACAACATCTACTATGGCCACGACTTAAAACTATCGTTGCAGAATGCGTTCAAGCAAGAGCAAGGTGCTACTGTATTTGGTTATCACGTTAACGATCCTGAGCGCTATGGTGTGGTAGATTTTGATGATGACTGGAATGCTCTCTCTATTGAAGAAAAACCAGCCGTTCCTAAATCAAACTATGCGGTAACTGGCCTTTACTACTACGACAACCGCGTAGTGGATTTTGCTAAAGAGGTTAAGCCTTCACATCGAGGCGAACTAGAAATTACAGACTTGAATAATCTCTACCTCCAAGATGGCAGTCTGAAAGTAGAACTAATGGGCCGAGGTTCAGCGTGGTTGGATACAGGTACGCTTGACTCGCTACTAGACGCCGCAAATTTCGTTGCTGCAATAGAAAAGCGTCAGGGCTTAAAAGTATGTTGCCCAGAAGAGGTGGCTTATAGAATGGGCTATATCAACGCTGAGCAGCTTGAAAAGTTAGCTGCACCGCTTAAGAAAAGCGGTTATGGTGATTACCTCTTAAAAGTGCTTAAAGATAGAGTAAAAGTTTAACCGATTTCAAATTTAATAAGGTGGCATTGCCACCTTTCTTCTTATTTCTTATTGGCAGTTTATACGGAAAGTAAATGCAAGTAATTCAAACAAGCATCCCTGACGTTAAAATAATAGAACCAAAAGTATTTGGCGACGAGCGAGGTTTTTTTCTAGAAACCTTTCGTACCGACTGGTTTAAAAAAGAATGTGCAGATGTACATTTTGTTCAGGATAACCACTCTAAATCTAGCCAAGGTATTCTTCGTGGCCTCCATTATCAAATGGAGCAAACCCAAGGCAAATTAGTACGTGTAGTTAGTGGCGAAGTGTACGACGTAGCGGTAGATATGCGTAAAAACTCACCTACATATGGTAAGTGGGTTGGGGTGACGTTATCAGATGAGAATAAACGCCAGTTGTGGGTACCTGCGGGCTTTGCTCACGGCTTCTATGTAACTAGTGAATCTGCTGAGTTTGTGTATAAGTGTACGGACTATTACCACCCAGAATCTGAAATATCAGTTAAGTACGACGACCCTACATTAAATATCGACTGGCCTTTAGTAAACGGCGATAAGCCTTCTTTATCAGGTAAAGATGAAGCGGGTTTGTCATTTGTAGACGCACCTACGTTTTAACTATTGAGGCTAAGAGGGACAATAATGAAAATTGTAGTTATTGGAAATGCTGGGCAGTTGTCTTACGAGTTGGTGCGTATTTTGGGCGAAGATACTATTTGTCTTGGACCGGAAGACACCGATATCACTAAATTTGATGTGTTAGAAGAAACCCTGTCTCAATTAGCACCTGATGTCATCATCAATGCAGCCGCCTACACTGCCGTAGATAAAGCAGAAGAAGACAAGGCCTTGTGCCATGCTATTAATGCTACAGCAGTAGAAAACTTAGCTAAGTACTGCAAACAAGCTGGTGCATTTTTAGTACATGTGTCTACCGACTACGTATTTAATGGGCACAAAGGCTCCCCGTATCTGCCAACCGACCCTATAGAACCGCAGGGTGCTTATGGCAAAACAAAAGCAGAAGGCGAAAAAGCGTTACTTGATATATTGCCTGAAGCAAGTTGCTTAATTCGTACTGCTTGGGTTTACTCTTCGCATGGTAATAACTTTGTGAAAACCATGCTGCGTTTGATGGCAGATAAGCCTCAGTTGGGCGTAATAGATGACCAAATTGGTACGCCTACATGGGCTAAAGGTTTGGCGGAAGCTTGTGTTTCTGCCGCTTTTAATAAAACCAGTGGCGTGTATCACTGGACTGATGAAGGCGTCGCTAGTTGGTACGACTTTGCGTTAGCTATTCAAGAGCTAGGCGTTGAAAAAGGGTTGCTAGATAAATCAATTCCAGTATTGCCTATTCCGTCCAGCCAATACCCAACGCCGGCAAAGCGCCCACATTACAGTGTATTAGACAAGCAAACTGCGCGTGAAGCATTTGCTGCTTGCAAACCTACTCACTGGCGTAAGCAATTAGCCAGCATGTTAGATGAATTAAAAGCGTAAGTGACAAGAACAAGATTATACTTTTGGTAAAAAGAAAATGAGTAAAACGATTTTAGTAACAGGTGGCGCGGGTTTTATTGGCTCAGCAGTTGTTCGCCATCTTATAAACGACACTGACCATACTGTGGTTAATTTAGATAAGCTAACTTACGCGGGTAATTTAGAATCTTTGGTGTCAGTTTCAGACAGCGACCGCTACAGCTTTGAACACGTCGATATTTGTGATGCTGAAGAAGTGAAGCGTGTGTTCAATATGCATCAGCCAGATATCATTATGCATTTAGCAGCAGAATCTCATGTAGATCGCTCTATTGACGGGCCTGGCGAGTTTATTCAAACTAACGTTGTGGGCACATGCACTTTGCTTGAACAATCAAGAGCATATTGGTCAGCACTTGAAGGCGATAAAAAAGCAGGGTTTAAATTCCATCATATTTCAACTGATGAGGTATACGGCGACCTTCCTCACCCAGATGAAGTTGAGCCAGGCACAGAGCTTCCACTCTTTACCGAAACTACGCCGTATGCACCTAGCTCGCCATACTCAGCAAGTAAAGCAAGCTCAGATCAGCTAGTGCGTTCGTGGCTTCGCACCTATAAGTTGCCAACCCTTGTAACTAACTGCTCAAATAATTACGGCCCGTATCACTTCCCGGAAAAGCTTATTCCGTTGGTTATTCTAAATGCCCTAGCTGGAAAGCCGCTGCCTGTATATGGCAAGGGGAATCAAATTCGTGACTGGTTGTATGTTGAAGACCATGCACGGGCATTAGTTGTGGTTGCACTTAATGGCGAAATCGGTGAAACCTACAACATTGGTGGCCACAACGAAAAGCAGAACATTGAGGTGGTACAAACTATTTGCGCTATTTTGGATGAAGTTAAGCCAAAAGATAGTAAATACGCTGAACAAATTACTTACGTTCAAGACCGCCCTGGGCACGATATGCGCTACGCTATTGATGCAAGCAAAATTGAACGTGAACTTGGCTGGAAGCCACGAGAAACGTTCGAAAGCGGTATTCGCAAAACTGTTGAGTGGTATTTAGCAAATGAGGGCTGGTGGAAAGCGGTTCTTGATGGAAGTTATCAAGGAGAACGCTTAGGTACCGGTAGCTAATACCCATACAAGTTTACAAGTGTTAAACTAGAAAGCCGCTTTAAAATAAAGCGGCTTTCTTTATTTTTAAGGCCCTAAATAGTCTACATGAAAAAAATTGCTATGCGGTCAGTGCGTGCTGCCCTTCAACTTATTCCTAAAAAATTAAAAAACAAGCTTAAACAAAATGAGCGTTTAACTAGTTTGTATGTAAGATCGGTGAGAAAGTCTGGACTATTCTTCGATGCTCCAACGCCTAAACAAACGCAGGCGTTATACAATAATTGGCTTGAAGTAAATAAGTCTGCTTTTTCAAAATCAGTAGGCAAGATTGATGGATGGCAAGCAGTAATATTTGGCACCGACAGCCAAGGCCAAACTGAAGAAAAACTTAAGGCGCTTGGTGTTAAAACTTGCTTTGTAACGGGTGACAAAAATAAAAGCACATTAGAAGAGCACATTTCACGACTAAATGATCAACTCCCTACGTTATTGATAATCGGTGGTGACTCATTAGAGAAATCTGCCATTAGCCATCTATGTGAAGCTTTGAAAGAAAGCGACTTAGTTTATTGTGATACTGATGAGCTTGATAATAATGGTGCTAAATCAGCACCAAGATTTTTACCCGATTGGAATCCTGAGCTTCAATACTCTACCGCTTATATCAATACTGGGGTAATGATTAAAACAGCGCTGCTAAAGTCGCTACACATTACTAACCAAACAACAATTGCAGAGATAGTTACAGAGCTTTCCCACACTATCAAAAGTTTGTCTATTAATCATCTACCGTTGCCCTTGGTGCACCAACCAGCAGTTGAAAAAGATATATCAAACACGCTAGAGCGCGTTAAACAAGTAATAGAAAAACACACACAAGCGAAGGTTGAGACAGACGAGCAATTTAGCGTAAACCGGCTATGCTGGCCCAATAGTAATCCCTTAGTAAGCTTGATCATTCCCACAAAAAACGGGAAAGCCTTAGTAAAGGCATGTATTGAATCAATTCTAGAGAAAACAACCTACCAAAATTACGAAATATTGCTGATTGATAACGGATCTGATGAACAGGAAAGTATTGAATATTTTAGTTACCTAGACACATTGGAAAAAGTAAGAGTTATTCGTTACCCGGCGCCATTTAATTATTCGGCAATTAATAATTTCGGTGTTGAACATGCAAAAGGCTCCATTCTTGGGTTAGTTAATAACGATATTGAGGTTATATCGCCTGATTGGCTTAATTACATGGTTGGCCATGTAGAGCGCAAAGACGTTGGCTGTGTTGGTGCAAAGCTGCTTTATTCTGATACACGGATACAACACGCCGGTGTTGTTTTAGGTTACGGCGGTGGCGCTGGTCATGCTCACAAGAACTTTCCTCGCTTTCATACTGGTTACCTAAAAAGAATCGCTGCTACAAACAACTACAGTGCGGTAACGGCAGCGTGCTTGTTAGTTAAACGCACGCATTTTGATGCCGTAAATGGTTTGAATGAAGAAGACCTTTCTGTTGCCTTTAACGATGTAGATTTTTGCTTAAAGGTTAAAGGCTTGGGCGTTAATAATGTTTACTGCGCCGAAGCAGAGCTTTTCCATCATGAGTCTGTTAGCAGAGGCTTGGATATTTCACCTGAAAAAGCGGCCCGTTTTAAACGCGAATTAGCTTACCTTCAAACAACGTGGAGTGATTTCATAGAAAATGACCCCGCATATAATTCAAATCTTACGCTAAAGCGTGAGAACTTTTCTATAAAAAGCACGCTAGAATTGAAATACTAACGCATAAGGCATAATTGATGCATAGTGCATCAAACAGAGCTTTGATACACTATTTAAAAAATTAGGCGAGTTAGCCGTAGTATTCATCATTGTTTAAAATTACTATGCAATGATAGTAATAAAGCTTTCGTAAATTATTTGTACAAAACTGGAGAGGATTTAAATGGATAGTACTATGCAGAAGCTTAAAATAGCTGTAGCAGGCACAGGCTATGTAGGGCTTTCAAATGCAGTGCTACTTGCACAACACAATGAAGTGAAAGCGGTCGACTTAGTACCTGAAAAAGTCGAAATGCTGAACAATAAAAAGTCTCCAATTGAAGACAAAGAAATTTCTGAATATATAGCAACGAAAAAGCTTAATCTTGAAGCTACTTTAGATGCACAGCTTGCATACAAAGATGCTGACTATGTTGTAATCGCAACACCAACAGATTACGACCCGCAAACAAACTACTTCAATACAGGTAGTGTAGAAGCGGTTATCAAGACAGTAATGGAAATTAATCCTGATGCAGTAATGATTGTTAAGTCTACTGTACCTGTTGGTTTTACAAGGGACGCAAAAGAGCGTTTCGGGTCAGACAATATTATCTTTTCGCCCGAATTTTTGCGTGAAGGTAAAGCGCTTTACGACAACCTTTACCCTAGCCGCATTATTGTAGGTGAGCGAACTGAGAGAGCTGAAATTTTTGCGAAGTTACTTCAGCAAGGTGCAATTAAAGAAGATATTGATGTGTTGTTTACCGACAGCACTGAAGCGGAAGCTATTAAGCTTTTCGCTAATACCTATTTGGCAATGCGTGTTGCCTATTTCAATGAGTTAGACAGCTATGCTGAAAGCCATGGTTTAGATTCAAAGCAAATCATTGAAGGTGTAAGCTTAGATCCTCGTATTGGTAATCATTACAACAATCCAAGTTTTGGTTATGGCGGTTACTGCTTACCTAAAGATACTAAGCAGCTTCTAGCTAACTATAGCGATGTACCTAACAATATGATTCAGGCGATTGTAGATGCTAACCGCACGCGTAAAGACTTTATTGCTGATTCAATTGTTAGCCGCCAGCCGAAAATTGTAGGTATCTATCGTCTTATCATGAAGTCGGGTTCAGACAACTTCCGCGCAAGTGCTATTCAGGGCATTATGAAGCGTATTAAGGCGAAAGGTATTGAAGTGGTGGTTTATGAGCCAGTGCTTAAGGAAGAAGATTTCTTTAACTCACGCGTAGTAAACGACCTAGAAGAGTTTAAGAAAATCTCTGACGTTATCGTAGCAAACCGTGTGACGGGCGATATAGAAGACGTACTAGATAAAGTATACAGCCGCGACCTGTTCAACGCCGACTAAAATCAAATTTTGGGTCAGAGTAAAATAGCCTGGCTCTTTAAATAACAAAGGGCCAGTCTTAAAGACTTGGCCCTTTTTCCGTTTCATATGTATAGAAAACTGTGCGTTTATTTATTAGAACGCCCATACCTATCAGAAAAACGAACAATATCGTCTTCTCCAAGGTAAGCTCCTGACTGTACTTCGATTAGTTCTAGTGGAATCTTTCCGGGGTTTTCTAGTGCATGAACAGCACCAATCGGTATATAAACCGACTCATTTTCGGTAAGCATTTGCGTTTCATCACCTATTGTCACGTTAGCAGTGCCTGATACTACCACCCAATGTTCTGCCCTGTGATGATGCATTTGAACAGATAGCTTTTCGCCAGGCTTTACGGTGATGCGCTTAACTTTAAATCGCCCGCCATTGTCGATTGAATCGTAACTTCCCCAAGGTCTAAATACTTCGCGGTGAAATTCAAACTCAGGGCGCTTTTCAGCTTTCAGCTTGTTGACCACTGTTTTTATATGTTCGGCATCTTTCTTATTTGCCACCATTACGGCATCTTTTGTTTCGACAACAACGACATCTTCTAATCCAATAACCGCAACTAAACTGTGCTCTGCATTTATGTAGCTGTTTCTGGTGCCTTCTAACAGCGTATCGCCAGTAGTTACATTGCCGTTTTCATCCTTGTCACCGGTTTCCCATAATGATGACCAACTGCCTACATCGGACCAACCCGCATCAAGTGTTACCATGGCGGCTTCTGATGTTTTTTCCATTACTGCGTAGTCGATAGAGTCACTTGGACATGAAGCAAAGATTTCTTCGTCTATTCGAACAAAATCGAGATCTTTTTCAGTTTTTTCGATAGCTTTTTTACAGGTTGTGTATATATCTGGGGCATGAGCTTCAAGTGCTTTTAAGAAGGCACTCGCCTTAAACATGAACATACCGCTATTCCAGAAATACTCGCCTGAGTTAACGTATTCGGTTGCGGTAGGCATATCAGGTTTTTCGACAAACTCACTCACATCGAAGCCAATATTTAGTTTGTTGCCAGCTTTAATATATCCATAGCCTGTATGAGGTTGAGTAGGAACAATACCGAATGTAACTAACTTACCTAGTTCAGCTAAAGCCTGAGCTTCTTTTATCTTCGACTGAAATGTATCGCTATCTTGAATTAAGTGATCAGCCGCCAAAACAAGAAGAACGGGATCTTCGCCTCCTTCCATAGCTTGAAATGCTGCCAGTGCTATAGCAGGAGCTGTATTTCTTCCCACAGGCTCTAAGAGTATATCGCTGTCATCAACGTTAATTTGACGCATTTGCTCAGCAACTAGAAAGCGGTGCTCCTCGTTACAAATTATAGATGGTGGTAATGATTCGATTCCATTAAGTCGAAGCATAGTGTCTTGAATCATAGTTTTGTCAGAAGTAAGTGACAAAAATTGTTTAGGTAAAGCTGCACGTGACTTTGGCCATAAGCGGCTTCCAGTACCGCCTGCAAGAATAACTGGCTTCATTAGCGTTCCTTGATTTAATAGTAATATTTCTTTGTTTAGTATACTGAGTTATGAGAAAGATAAAAACGGTGCAGCACAACAATCACAACCATCACTTTAAAGCATTAATCAATCTAACCCCGTAAGCGGGAAAGTGTTCGTCCTTCGTTAAGATTTGCAGTCCTTCAGCTTGAGCTTGGGCAATCAGCATTCTGTCAAATGGATCGCGGTGGTGCATTGGCAGTCTGCCCGCTTGCTGGCCGTGAAATAAATTGATAGGTAAGGCGCTAAAACCTAACTCTTCGATAAGCGACTCAATATCGTCTGGTATCCTAAGTTTTCCCAGCTGCTGCTTTATCGACATTTCCCAAACAGACGCAGCGCTGATATAAATATCGTTTTCAGTATTTAAGATATGCTTCTGAGCACTAAGACCTAATTGCTCATCTCCATTCATCCACCAAATTAAAACGTGGGTATCCAACAAGATTCTTTTCATTACAAACCGAACATATTTGCTATCTCTTCGTTAACCTCTTTCGAGTCGAAGTCTTCTGTTGCATGAACTTGACCTTTGAACTGCCCAAAAGTGCGTTTCTTTTCTGTTTTAAAAGGCACTAGCTTCACAGCTGGCTTTCCCGACTTGGCGATAACAACTTCTTCACCGGCCTCAGCCCGTTCGACAAGTTGGGATAACTTACTTTTTGCTTCATGCATATTAGCTTGCATTCAAAACTCCTTATGGACTTAGCTAGACTTAGCTAATATGGTAGTTTAAAAAAACAGCAGTTGCAACGGTGGCTTTAACTCATATGCATTTTAACGCTTGCGGCATAAAAATTTGATACTGAGTTAAACTAAATACCTATCGCTTCGATAATACTGATTTTTTTATCATTAAAAACCACTCACAAAAAACTTCCCAAAACCCAAAATTCAAAATAAAATCCGCGCCAATTCAACCCCTGCCATCAAGCCTCAAGCTTACTCACACCCGGCGGGGAAGAAGCATGCTTTAAATTATGGGGTCAGAGTACTTTTCTGCCTCCAATGCTATCTGTTCACTGGTTACCGAAACCAGTAAACAAAGTGTTGAGTTCATGCTACCTACCATATTGCCCAGCGTGAACTTCGTTCCGTTTTAGTTTGCTTTTATTAGCGGAGTCGTTATGAATAGGCTGCGTGAGCTTTCCAGCCAAGTGATGGATGTTTACCAATCACTCTCTCAAGAATTTAGTGCGTTTCAATCTAGTCAGTCTTTAAACTGTGTAGAAAAATGCGGCGCATGCTGTAATAAACCCGATATTGAAGTATCGCCTTTAGAAATGCTGCCATATGCCTTGCATCTGTATGACATAGGGCAAGCCGAACAAGTACTCGATGAGTTTCAGAGTGATAGCGGTTTTGTATGCAAGCAATATCAGCGTTTAAGTCTAGATGGTTCAGAAGGTTACTGCGGTATTTATGAGTACCGCCCAGGTCTTTGCCGTATGTTTGGTGCTGCGGGTTATAAAACAAAGTCGGGAGAAGCCACGCTTTCGGTTTGCAAAACTATTAAGCAAGCTGTGCCTGATAAGTATGCTGCTGCACTAATTGCTATCCAGCCGCAGCGCGCAGACGCATCGAAGCAGCCATTGCTAGAGGATATAGCTGCGAATAGCGCTATTCATTCTATCTCGGTAAAGCCGCCTATGATCGCAGAGGGAAGACAAAGGATTGCACAGATAGACTATGAACTAGGCGAAAAGCTAATGCCCATAAACGACGCGCTTCGCTTTATGTTGGAAAAGATACTCATGCTAAGTTTCTATGCGCAAGATATTAATGATGGCGTTGCAGCCTAATCAACCGAAGGGCAGAGTGGTTAATCTGTCCTTCTTGTCAAAGCGTGTTCTGTATACCCCCAATGTTATTCCTCACGATACAAAATGCGATGAAGAGATACCCAAGTTTAAAGGCAGATAAACAGCGAATGTCATATTATCTACAATATATTGGGGAATAGGATGTCTTCGAAATGGTTAGAAATGTTGTTGATCGTGAGTGCTTCGAGATGGTCGAGACGCTTGCCGAAAATGCATACATCGGTCGCGGACGTTTCGACTGGTCGAAAGTTAAAGTGGAAGCCCATCGATTGCTCGATGAGCGCTTCGGCGAATCACAAGTCGAACTTTGTGTGGAAAAATGTAAAGGCTAAACTACTTGCTAAAGAGCTCTTGTGCTGAGCTAATAATATGCTCACTCAGCGTGTACTCTGCGCGGCTTTTACCTGTGATTGCATAGTAACGTTCACTTAAAGCCTCTGCTTTGCCAATACAATGTACATTGTATTGTTTTTCCACATGCTCGGTTATCGCCGAGGGGGCGCAAAATACACCAAAGTTCTCGCTACCAAATAATTTTAATAGGGCACTATCGTCGAATTCTGCCACAATTTTTGGGTACAGTTGCTCCGTTGCTAGCCAGCTTGATAGGGCGTGTCTTATACCCGAGGTGTTACCCTGTATTAAAAGTGGCATGTGGTTTAAGCATTCAGGAAAGCGTTGACTGGCAGAGAGCGGTTGCTTGGCAAAAAAGCTTAGCGAACTTTCACCAAGGAAGTAGCTGTTAGCATTTACTTGGGTGCCCGGAGCAATTCCTCTGTCTGCAACAATAAAGTCGATGGCATTTATGGCCAGTTCTTTTAGTAAGCCATCAAAACTATCTTCTTTTACAACATACTTCACCTGCGAGAACTCGCGCATAGTGTCGTGCACAAAGTCATAAAAAAGCACTTTTGGTATTCCATTTGTAATACCTATTACGAATTCCTTCGTATTCACTTCGTCGCTATTGTTAAGTATTTCAGCCAGTTGGTTACCCTTGTGAAATATTTCGGTGGCATACTGATAGCCAACTTTACCCCGTGCGTTGAGGTACAGCCGCTTGTTTATTCTGTCGAATAGTGAATAACCAAGCTGACTTTCAAACGTGCTTAGTTGCCCGCTTACCGTTTGCGGGGTAACGTGGAGTAATTTAGCGGCTTTGGCTATGCTACCTTCGCGTGCGACTAGATAAAAATAATACAAATGATGGTAGTTTAGGTGATGCATATTTTAGCAGCCTGTTAAACGGGCGGAGAAATGTACTCTGACCCCAGTATTTACAAACGCAATTATTTTCGATGAACTATTAAGAATATAACAGATTTATTCTAACTCGCCATTGGAATAGACTATAAACGTTGTTGCATAAACTATTTAAAACAACGCATAACTAACTTTCTCAGCTAGCGGTATATTGAAGACATAACTATGGCTAAACCAATAGATTTACGTAAAACGCGAAAAACTCTGTTTTCGTTACTTAAACCAGAGGCTGGCTTTTTTTGGGTTGCTATCGCTTATGGCGTTGCAATAAGTTTGATGACACTGGCAGTACCTATAGCGGTACAAACGCTTATTAACAGCATTGCCAATATTGGCTCAACTCGAGCGGTTATCATTCTCGCCGTTATTTTGTTTCTTACCTTATTAATATCAGGTGTATTCAGCGCCCTCCGTATGCGCGTGATGGAGTTTTACGAGCGCAAGGTATATGCGCGGCTTACTGCAGATTTAGGGCTGAAAACCATTCTTGCTCCGCACAGCTTTTTTGAAGGTCGACAAAACGTCAGCATTACACAGCGCTACTTCGACATAATGACTTTTCAAAAGAATATGCCGTCTTTAATGATCGATGGTTTCGCGCTTGTACTACAGATGCTGGTGGGCTTTACGTTGGTTTCATTTTACCACCCCGCACTTTTCGCCTTTAACGTAGTACTACTACTCACTATGTATGCCGTGTGGAAGATTTGGGGGCGGGGCGCTAAGCGCACGGCCATAGAGCTTTCTCACGCTAAGTATGATTCGGCAAAATGGCTGCACGACATTGCGACCGCTCACGAATTTTTCAAATCGGCGGATCACGTGGAATATGCTGGTCGCAGCACTGAAGGTTACATTAATACCTATGTTAAAAAGCACAAAAGTCACTTTAACTACACTTTTGCGCAGGTGGTGATGTTCCTACTAATGTATGCGGTGGCAAGTGCGTCGCTACTTGGTATTGGCGGTGTGCTTGTTGTACAGGGCGAACTGTCTATTGGCCAGCTTGTTGCTGCCGAGCTGGTTATGTCTGCCGTATTTTTTGGCTTATCCCGCTTTACTCAGTACTTGAAGCTTTATTACGAATTATACGGTGCTGCCGAAAAGCTAGGTGGTGCTCTAGCGATGCCGCAGGAAGAGTTAAATGCTTCAGAGCACATCCCCACATCGTCTAAGTTAGTGTTTAACAATGTAGAGCTTAAACATGGCAATGATACCTGCCATTTAAACGTTATTTTTGAGCCAGGAACGAAATACTTCGTGACTACTGATAAGAGCTGGGTTCAAAAGCAGTTACTGGGGCTTGTAAAACAATACGATCGCGTGAAGTCAGGCGATATATTATTAGGTGAATTTAGCCTAAACGATTATGACACCCATGAGTTAAGGCAGGCGGTAACTATTCTAGATCGCTCCCTGATTATAGAAGTGTCTATAGAGCGCTATTTGAAACTGGCTCATCCTGAGGCAAGCATAGCCGATATTCGCGCAGCCCTTGAAGAAGTTGAAATGATGAAAGTCATTGATAGCTTACCAGAAGGTTTGCAAACCAAAGTGTCGGTATTAGGTGCGCCTTTACAGCCGCTAGAGTTCTTGCTGCTTAAACTGGCCGCCGCCATTATTGGGCAACCCAAGCTTCTTATATTGAACCAACACTTCGATGCCATTCCGGTAGAGTTACGAACTCGATTATTAAGGCGCCTAAGCAAATACGATTTCACCGTGATGTATTTTACCAATATGCCACTACAGAATTGTTTTGAAGGTGTGCTACATCTTCATGACAATGCTACGGCCATGCTAAACGAATATACTAACGGAGAATCACCCATTAGTGGCGATTTCGAAAGTACGAACAATAAGGAGGGTGAGTAAGTGAATAACGCAGAACGTCGCTTTTTAGACAACATTACATCACTGCCTTCTCTGAAAGTACCTAAGCTACACCGCGTTATCACCGGCATAATCATATTCTTAGTGCTTGCCGCCGGTTTAATTCTGTACTTTACTCCTTGGGTTCAAACTGCCTATGGTACAGGTATGGTTGACTCGCTCGACCCTAAAGACAGAACTCAACCTATTAATGCGCTTGTCGATGGGCAGGTTAAACAGTGGCATGTAAAGGAAGGGCAGCAGGTAAAAGCGGGCGAGCCCATCGTTACGCTTATTGATATTGATGCCCAACGTCTTGAAAAGCTTCAGTCTCAGCTTTCGGCTGCGAACTTGAAAAACCAAGCTAATGAAACTGCGGTTAGAAATGCCGAAAATAACTTGGCGCGCCAAAAGTCATTGCAAGAGCAGGGCTTGGTGTCTCGTAAAGAGGTTGAACAAGCCGAGATTAAAGTACAGGAGCTAAGAGCGAAAGCTGCTGCGTCGGTATCTGAAATAAACGAAGTAAGTATGACGCTCTCTCGTCAATCTACCCAAACCAAGTTTGCGCCAGTAGACGGTACAGTGGTGCGTTTGCTGTCGGGTGGCGTGTCTACCTTTGTGAAATCTGGCGATATCTTAGGTCAGTTCATTCCTGCTGATGCCAAGCGCAGTGTGCGGGTAACGGTAAGAGGGCTAGACGCACCATTGGTGAAGCCTGGTGCAAAAGCGCGATTGCAGTTTGAGGGTTGGCCAGTTTTCCAGTTTAGCGGGTGGCCGGGAAGTGCAATAGGAACCTTCGGCGGTGAAGTTGTATATGTAGAGCCAGTAGCCAATGCTACCGGCGACTTTAATGTTTGGATCAGGCCTGACGAGTCAGACATCCCGTGGCCAGCAGAAAGCTCAGCGCGATTAGGCAGCCGAGTGAAAGCATGGGTGTTGCTAGAAGAAGTACGTTTAGGTTATGAAATGTGGCGCCAGTTAAATAACTTCCCTCCATTACCTACACAGCAGTCGTCATCAGGTGGAGCAAAAGGTTCGGGAGCATCAATATGGTAATGCGCAGATTGTTTTTTACGGCAATTGCATTAGCTACTTATATAGGTGGAAGTATACCTGGCCCATTCGCGCAGACGCAATATACTAACCAAGTGCAAACTCAACAGGGGAGACAGGCGCCAACTATCGAAGCGTTAGTTGATAGTATGGTGAACTATCACCCTTACGTGCAGGCTATTAACGAAGGAAATTACCAAGCTGCCGCTGAACTTGAGATTGCACGAAGCAGCTTCGACCCCTTTATTGAGCAGAAAACAAAGAGCCGAGTGTCAGGTTACTACGATGGGACAAATCTCACTCAGCGTTTCACTAACCCAGTTGAAGATTTTAATGCGTCTGTATTTGGTGAGTATCGAATTGCAGCGGGTGACTTTCCTAGCTATGAAGGGTACTACGATACGCTGTCTGCTGGCGAGGCGAGTGTAGGTGTTGCCATGTCGCTTTTGCAAAATCGTGAGATAGATAAACGCAGAACTGAATTGCGCAACGCTGGGCTGGCTACATCGCAATGGCAGGCACTAGCGACGAGCCTTATAAATGACTTTGTCTATAAAGGCGTAAGTGAATACATTGCATGGTACGAGAGTGCGTTACAAATTCAAGCCGTTACCGAATTACTCAATACGGCGTCTGAACGTGAAAAAGCCTTGGTTACTCGGGTAGAGAAGGGCGACTTAGCCAGTATTGTGCTTACCGAGTTTAAAGCCAACCTGCTTCAACAGCGCTTAACCTTAGCCGAACTTAAACAAAAGCGAGACATGCACGCGCAAATGCTGTCTTTTTACTGGCGCTCGCCAAATGGCGATATGTTGGCAATTAACAGTGACCAGCCACCTAACGACTTAAGCTGGCCATTTTGGATTGGCAACAGCCAATTGGTTACGCTTCGCAATGCTCTTCGCAGTCATCCTGAACTGGACGTAATGAAGTTAGAACAGCAGGTGGTAGAAAATAAGGTAGCACTTGCTGACAATGCGTTACTTCCCAAGCTAGATCTCACTGCCTCTATAGCCAGAGACGTGGGGGCTGGCTCTGAAACATTGGAAGGCACAGAAACCAAAGTGGGATTATCGTTCTCTTACCCGCTGGGCAACAGAAAGGCAAAAGCAGAGCGCGCACAATTACAGTCAAAGCAAAGAGAGCTTGCACATAAGCTTACATCCACTCAACAAGCAATTATACAGCGCTTTGAACAAGCGTTAATTTACTGGGCGCAAGCGAAGGATATTGTGTCGCTTCAAAGCGAAAATGCTGCGTTAGCAAACACCTTGTCGAAGGTAGAGAAAACGCGCTTTGATGCAGGAGACAGCGATATGTTCGTATTAAACGCGCGAGCGCAAAATGAGATTAAAGCCAAGATCAAAGAGATCAAAGCCAAGGTCGACCTATTAAAATCCGAGCTTATGCTATATAAAGAAGCGGCAATGCTTCACTCCTTCGACGAATGACTTTGTAGAATCCAGTTATCGCAATTTCAATATGGGCGATGTTAAAGTGCTGAAAAGATTAAAAGTACGGTGTGCTGTTACCCTACGACAAACCTTAGAGCAATTGAAGTTACATACGAAGCCAAAAACCAAAACGGCGTATTGATTCACTCAATACGCCGTTTTGGTAAAGCATTATTTATGAATTAAGGCACTAATTGTTTAGCGCACTTATTACATCGTCTTCGCTCAATCCCGCTGACATTGCATATTCTTTTAACTTATCTTCAGACACACCTGCATGTTGAGCGGTGTTTAAGATACGAATAACGTGTTCACGCTGCTGCGATGACTCTCGTACCGCTGTTTCAACTACTGTTTCCGCTTCGTTAGGGAATACAGCTAAAAGCGCATCTACTACATATTCTCCAACAAAAGGAACAGCGTTTAAGGCGCTTGTCATGATATCGACAATTTTGTTCGGATGTTCTTGCGATAATGTCTGAACAATACTATCAGCCGCATCTGGTTGCGTTAATACGGCAACACGTACAATCTCATCTAATTCTTCAGGCGTAGAAACTGCCGCAGCTTGCACTACGAAATCCACGTAAGTCGGTTCTGCTTTTATAGCCAGCTGTACAATGTTAGGGCAGCTGCTAACTTCTTTCTCAATAGCTAACTGAACAATTTCTTCTGTTGAGGCGGGCTGTGCAGAAATAGCCGCAAATATTATTTCTCTGTACTTATCTGGGTAGGTATCTAACGCAATGTCTACAATAGATACGATTTCTTGAGGATAGTGACCCGCAATCGAGCTTATTGCTCTGCCTACCGACATGGTTTGTTTTACCTGCCTCTTTAGAAAGGCAGTTTGAAAGCGGTTTGGCTCTTCAGCGGTTTCAACACTTGTCGAAACAGAAGGCTGAATAACTTCACTCGAAGACGCATCTTGTGCCATTGCTACAAAACTAACATGAGAGGCTAGTACTGCAGATGATAGCAATGAAAGAGTTCGTAACATAAACCCACCTTTATAATTATTGCGTAGTCAATTTATGACACCACCAATATTAATACATTTATAAAAAACGCAAAGCGTACATCGTTTACGCTTATATACATTCTTATACGTATTCCCTTACGCTGGCTTCAATATCATTAACTAATACCAAGCACTAATATAATAACGGCAGTATCTACTACTACTTTAAGAACGACTACTTTATAGGATCTGAATCCCCATCCTATTAGTAATTAGTCCATATTGTCTACTAATTATCACATTTGAATGAAAAATAGACGGTTAGTTCACTTTTTTCATCTTTTTTAAAATAAGTGTTGACGTGAGCGCTCATTTCCCTAAAATGCGCATCCGCTTCGGGGGAAAAGCAAAACAGCAAGCCTCCTGAAGTAAGTCTCTACTACCTGTATAGGCCAGTAAAGACGGGAGTTTAGAAGAAACGCTTCAGAAAATAAATTTTCAAAAAGTGTTGACAACGAAAACTTCCAGCGTATAATGCGCACCTCACTCGAACAGGGTGAGC
>NZ_JAZETN010000012.1:0-128452 GCF_036864475.1 Alteromonas sp. S005
CTTACAAAAGAGCTTCTACTCTCCTACCCTTTTATCCAGATCGTAGCACTTTGTAGAAATCCAGAAACTTTACAACAGCTTAAAAGGTCTTATGGGGATAGGGTCAGAATCGAGTGTATCGATTTCACTAATAGGGATTGTATTAAAAGCCTTCAAAACGTTGTCAATCAGCATACTCACTTTAGCTACCTGATCCATTGCGCAGGTGTTGTCATGCCATTTGGAGATATTAGCAACGTCGCCCCTGATGAGTGGGAGGCAACCCAATGGATAAATGTCGAAGTACCTCGCCTTTTAACGCAGATATGCTTAAAAAAATTTAGTCATAGCCGCGTGATGTTTTTAACCAGTGATTTGCCAGTACAACCCGTTGCTGGCGCCTCAGCTTATTGTGTGAGCAAAGCATCATTAAATATGCTGTGCCAGTGTTTTCAACTTGAAGTCGATAACGATATTGCTGTTTTTACAACTGTGGCTCCTGGAAACGTCGACACCAAAATGCAGGAAACGATAAGGCAAGCTTCAAATCACGCGTTGCCTGCATCGGAGTTAATGCGCAGTATGTATTCAGCAAACAAGCTTTTACCTCCCCGATTAGTTGCACAATATCTGCGACAATTGCTGAGCGATATCACGCCAAACACTTTTGGTAGTCGTAGTTGGAATTTACTAGAGAGTATTGTTGAAGTTTCACCTGCAAAACAGACAAAAACAGATTCAATCACGCGGGCTACTGAAACAAGTTTGGTAGAACTGGCAAGTCTTGTTGACGGCGCATTCTGGTCACCGGGTAGTGCAGAATATGAAGAAAACAGGAAAGTATTCAATCAAGGTGTTTCGCGTTTTCCGTTAGTAATTATTCAACCTAAAACAAAGACCGATATTATACACATTGTCAGATGTGCAAAGCAGTTGCGCTTATCTATTACAATTAAGGGTCAAGGGCATGGTGTAAGTGGCATGTCGGTCCTTAACAATGCAATTGTAATTGATATGTCGATGTTTAAAACAACTGTACTGAATGTTGATAAGAGCTCAGTAAACGTCGGCGCAGGCGTCAAAAATAGTGAATTGGACCATTTTCTAGCGCAACACAACAAAGTAGTTCCTTTGGGTACCTGTCCCGATGTTGGTGTTGTCGGCGCAACATTGGGAGGGGGGATCGGTTTTTTGTCCAGAAAGCTTGGTTTGAGTTGCGACAATGTGCTCGCGTTTGGATTGATAACTGCTGACGGTAAAGTAAGACAAGTGACCGAATCCCAACATCCGGATTTGTTTTGGGCATTAAAAGGGTGTGGCCATGGTCAATTTGGCGTTGTGACCGATGTCACGTTTAAATTACACGATGCCCCCCAAAATATTGATGGCCGAATACTCGAGTGGCCATTATGTCACGCACGATCTATTCTTAGGCAATATAGCAAAACAGTGCTCAGTGATAACAGATCGGTTTTTCTATATGCATATCTCTCGCGATCGATGGAAGATAAAGCTCGAATTTCGATAATGGGGTTTAGTGAGGACTCGGTGCAGGGTTTGGATTCTGTAGCCAAATGGCAAGACGGTGCCAAATTGTTAAGTAGGCGGTCGCAATACGTTGAATGCCAATCCAATGACTACGATAGTGATCTGAGTTTGTATTGGCGAAATGGCATAATTGAAGGCGAGCTATCAGACGAATTCATTGAAACACTTTTATCGTGTTACCGAGCTTGTCCGGTAAATTCAGGTGGATTTATGCTAGACCCGCTTTGTGGCGCTATTCAGGATGTAAACGCTGACGATTCGGCATTTATTCACCGCAACGCTTCTTTCGTCTGTAGTATCACAGGGATCACTCAAGCTGAATGTGACGATACTGAAGTTATCGATTGGGTGAATAAATCTTTCGATTTGCTATTACCGTTTTTTAATGGTCATTCTTACCAAAATTATGACATGGGGAATGGGTCGCCACTTGCTCTTTACTACGGCCAACACACAGCTCGTTTGAAATTATTAAAACAACAATACGATCCTACTGGTCTGTTTATGAGCTCTCTTCTGCGCCCTGACTAAAAAACTTTTAGTCATTGCTGTGACGATTTCGATATTGTGAACGTATGTTCTACCCATATTGAATTGGCATTGTGGTTACTTGTAACAAGGAAATAGTTTATGAAAAGATGGATATGTTTGTTTCTTGTGATGTCATCATCGCTCGCACATCCAAATGATCGTGAGCATGGCGATTTTTACAGAGGATTAACTGGTCTTAAAGCACAAATTGATGAAATTAATCGTGACTTGATTTTGCTGGAAAATGCCACCCTTTCGAGTTCAGAAGTCAACAGGCGACTGGCTCGGATTGAGCAACAAATTGATGACGCAAATAAGAAAATTTCAGAGGCTTCTGACGCAGAGTTACGTGAGTTGAGTGCTCAAGAGTTAGAGCAGGTAAAGCGGTCTTTGCAGGTTCTCAACATGTAAGACATTCGAATGTAATTGCAACCCCATTTAAATCAACTGCATAAATCGACTAAATCTGAAACACTACTCGCTTCTTGGATGAACCATGTTCAAAGTTCGCGAACGAAGGCAGTTAAAGATGAAGCTGAAAGCGACTTAGTTGCCTTGAGAGAAGCAACGGATCGTGAACTGATAGAACTACAAATGAACACGCAGCGGCAAATTAATTCACTGACTGAGAGGCACGAAAACGATATTGTTCGCCTCACTCAAGACCATAAGGAAGAAGTAAGGCGTCTTGAGCAATTAAATTTAGACAAGGTTCAATATGCAGAGACAGCATTTGAAAATCTAATGGGAGAAACAGAAACACAAAATGGGCTGATATTTAAAAATCTAGCGGTCTCCATATATCTTCGCCGGTTCTTAATGGAAGATGGTTACGATCGTTTTTTTAACGACTTAACGCTTACTTCAATTGATGAAACAGCAACGGTTCGGTGTGATCCAAGCATATTAAGAGAAGTGATTTCAATTCAAGAGCACGCAATTTCACGGTTTGAAAAAGTCAAAAACAAGCTAGAAGATGCTAAAATGCTGTATTACGAAGCATTACTAGATCTTGCATTTTATGAGGCTGAAATGTCGCGGTTTGGTATATTGAATGTCGATGCGACACAACGGATCAATGAAAACCTTGTAGCTTTTGAGCAGAATTTACTCTTTTGGTTAAACGAAGAACGAAGCGAATACAAAACACCAGAGCGGTTACCGCGTTTCATTTTTCGCGTAATCTGCATGGTAGACAGCTTGGTTTTTATCAGGGGATGTTTGAAACTTCACGAAATTTTTGAAGAAAAACCCGCTAAAGCCGAAATATTATCACAAGTGTCTGCATTGCTGGTAGAAAACGATATGGCTACTGTAAGACAAATAACTGACGTAATAGAGTCAAGAGAATGCAACTCTTTGTGGTCAAAATACACCAACTTCAAAGAAGAACGACCAAAACTGTTTGAGTATTAACGGTAGTCTGGGTTTGTTGGCACTAAAAGCACAATCTTCTCCGAATTAATCTTGCGTTGCTGTAAACACATTAGCGTTGATATCGAGAGTGTATCGACACACGCATTTGCGCGCAAGCGCATATGCGTTTATCAAGCATTACTCTGCTGCCTTGACTCTACCTTCCCTCATAATGTGCATATCTCATCGTAATTTTATGTCTGCGGCAGCATAGCGGATATTAATTACTGAAGGTGATTTATGGCAAAGTAAAAGGTGCATAGTTACACCGATGAGCTAAACCAATAGATAGTACCAAACAGCGCAAAAAAGATAGGTTGATGCAATATGTAAACCGCTAAACTATGCCGTCCGAGAAGAGTCAAGTTATTCGGGATATTCCATTTTGCAAACGGATCAAATCCGCTTTTCAAAACGTGCCCTATCGCAATACCAAACAATACAACACCTATCCATGGAAAAATCGCAACGTAATCGTTTGGAGAATGAGGTAGTGACAAACTGATCAGATTAAATGGCCATTTACTGGATACTAGGCCAATGTTAAACAACGTGACCGCAACAAAACCCAACAACAGCGACAATATGGGTTTTCTAATCAACGGAACACACAAAACACTCGCTACAGCAATAAAATGCAATACGCCAAAGAATATCCAGTTTGCATTAAAAAAATAATACGTAAAAAGCGATATTACCGCGGCCCAGAACGCTATGGAAAACAGCCGCAGTAAAAACATTTTTAGACTAAATTTTCGATAATTCCCGAGCACGAGCGACGCGCCTACACTCACGAAGAAGAGCGTCAATATTACATACCGAAACTCCCTCCACCCTTTTCCATTGGGGACATTCCAATCAACCCAACCAAAGAAACGAAGGTCGTAAGCAAAATGGAACACAACCATCAACACAATGGCTAACGTTCGTATTGCATCCAATGTGATATTGCGATTTTGCACGGAATTCAACGTTGTTAACGGTGCTTATGTGGCTTATTATCACGGGTAGATGAATGCGAATGAATGACCTTCCATCCTTCATCAGTTCGGCGAAACAAATAGGTTTGAAATCCTTTTTTATCAAAAACTGCGCCGGTTTTGCGTACTTCTCCTGAAACATTTACTGTCGTAACTGCCCAAGCGAAGTCTCCTTCAACGTTTGTTTCGATATCTAGAATATCAATGGTCAATCGTTTCAATACCTCTTTTTCCGGCTCTACATGATTTTTGACCAAATCCTCTAACCCTTTATTCTGACCGCCTGACTCAATGTAACGCGCACCTACCTGGCCAAGATAATGTTGATAGAACGGCATACCGTTACCAGACTCCCACCCCTTTTCAATATCTTGGATCATTTCTAGTATCTCGGTTTCGTCGTTCGTTTGCTCAGACGCATAAATGTATGGTGATGTGGCTAAAAAAATAACAACGCAGCTTGCATAGAAAAGTTTCATCGTTTTGACCTTTTTATTTTAATTTGGTGGGGAGTTAGTGAGACCAATGAATATGACTGATTTTCCACTGTCCATTGATCAGCGTTAAAAAGAGCGTTTCATTGCCTGTCCTATCAATATCTCGACCTTTATAGTTTCCAGAAGTGTGACTTCTTGAAATGGAGACAGCTGTATTACCATGCACACGAACATGATGCTCAATCGTCTTCGTGGTTACGGCAGATGAAAATTGCATGTCTGCTTGCAAATGATGTGCACGATATTCGTCGGCACTGCGCTCAATTCTGCCACCTTCCAAAATAAGGACATCATCGGCAAGTAAGCTCATGACTGTCTCTGCATTAGCCTCGGAGAGTGCTTTGTGGAATTGTTTTGCTATTATTCCTGCGTCGGAGTCTAGCCCTGAGAACATAGGACTATTACTGGTGTCGTTATGCGTTTTATCATGAGCATTAACACAGTTAGTTAACAGCAAAGGAAAGAGTATGATTGACAACAAGTAGATTTTTTTCATTTTGTGTTTCTTCAATAATTGGGGCCTACGGCGGTACTTAACACCACCGTCACCATTAAAATAGATATCCCTATACAAAGTTCGATTTGGATTGATTTTTGAAGCGTTCGAGGACTGGTTATGCCGGTTAAAAGCTGAGGAACCAATCGCAGTTTGTGTAACAACGCGATTAGAAAGATAGCACCAACAAACAACAGCTTAACAAGCAATACAAAGCCGTAGTTTGTGTCGAGCAAACTGCTAACAGAACGCACAAGTTGCCAAGCCAGTAGTAAACCAGCAATAATTAGCCCCCCAATGGGGTACATCGCCGATTTCCCAAATTTTGTCATGACATGGTGCAAATTGGGGGTAGAAAGCTCTACGCACGTCCTTGAAAGAGGCCAGAGTGAACCCACCCACGCGAGCGCAATAACGGCATGAGCAGCCAGGATAAATTTTAAACTAGGTTGTAACTGTTGAGTATGCCCAGTTAACGTAAATGTATACCCAAATCCTGCCAACGCAATAACAATGAAAATTCCAAGAGAGAGACTTGAAATAATGGCGGTTTTTCTAATTGAATGACCTAAATAGGTTAAATATAGTAGCGCACTTGCGAACAGCACTAGTCGACTTTTTGCAACATCTCCGAGCGTTGAATGCGCGACCATCTCTCGCATAACGGGGTCAAACATACCAGCGTATCCAGATTGAGCGAGCTGCCCAACCTGAAACAAAAAGTCAAAAGCACTAAAAATGATGCCAATGACCGCAAACAAACGCATGTGCCTTGTTACCGTTGTTTGTAAGCTTGCGGGTAGAGTAAATTTGGTGTCAGTATCAGTATTGGTAATGCACAAAATCCAACCACCACCAAGCAGCGCTGATACGCCGAGATAAACACCAAACTTTGAAATCAACAACCCCAACTGCCAAATGTCCATAGCGTCCTCTAATGGTTGCCGTGCGTGCTGTCGTGCTTTTTGTCGTTATGTTTCATCATTGAAGCATGCACCATAAAACTAAAAGCCCCTTCCATTTTGTGACCGTCCTGACCTAGCAACATCCAATTGACAGTGTATGTATCTACTGGTAATCCGGGTAATTCGTAACTAAAGGCACTAGCGAGTTCCGTACTTGGCTTAAACTCAAACGGAATGGTTTCCCCACTTTTCGATTGCAATGTGACTCTAGCCAACCTTACAGGCTTGGTAAAAACCAATGATAGTTCAGGTGGAGATGACATCAACATTGCATTATCCTTAGGCGTAGATGTCTTGAGTGTTGTGTGAGCAAAAGTTGAAAAACTTAAGGCTATCATGAGCATTGAAAAGATTAGTTTCATTTGAAGTCTCCTTAGACTTGATGGGTTATAGATGACACAAATGCTTCAATATTGATGGCATTTGGGTCAATGGTATTGTCGATCAGCAAGCCTGTGACGTCTTTCATCATCGCGCTGGGCCCAGGTAAAAAAATGTTCACCCTGAATGTAGTAGATATCAAACCAGACCATGTAAAGGCCGCTTAACGACCAAAACAACACCTGCCCGCCGACTAGCAGCATAAGCCAACGATGTGAACGGCGAACAGGTCCTTTCATTACGCAACGACAGCCAAGTATTTAAGCTGTTGTTTGCGCCATATTAAATAAATGGCAGGCAATATGAGTAGTGTCAGAATAATCGCACTAACCATTCCTCCCACCATCGGCGCGGCAATCCGACTCATGACTTCGGAACCCGTACCAGAGCCATATAAAACCGGCAGCAATCCAAAGATGATAGTGGCCGTTGTCATCATGACGGGACGAACACGCAATCCTGCACCGTGCAGTACTGCCTCGGTCAACATCTCGGCGCTCGGTAAGGTACCCCCTTCTTTGCATCTATCCATCAGTGCCTGATATTCATGATTGAGATATACAAGCATAATGACTCCTATTTCTACAGCGACACCGGCCAAGGCAATGAAACCTACGCCTACGGCCACGGAGAAATTAAAGCCTTCGATGTACATAAGCCATATGCTGCCAACCATCGACAATGGCAACGTCCCCATAATAATCGCCACTTCAATGAAGTTTCGGAAGTTGAGGTACAATAGAATAACGATTATAGCGAGCGTCAAAGGCACAACGTAAGTGAGCTTCTCCTTTGCCCTTAACATATACTCGTATTGGCCAGACCAATTAATTGAATAGCCGGCGGGTAAAACGAGTTGTTCAGCAACAACTTGCTGCGCGGTAGCCACATACGTGCCTATGTCTACACCATCGATGTCAACATACACCCATCCATTGAGCCGCGCGTTTTCACTCTTGATACCCGGTGGTCCGTCTTCGATGTAGACGTCAGCAACATCAGCTAAGGCTATACGTTTTCCTTGTGGTGTCACTACAGGTAACAAAGAAAGCGACTCTGGAGAGCTTCGGTATGACTGCGGATAACGAATATTTACTGGATAGCGCTCCAGCCCTTCTACACTCTGTGTTACGTTAACACCGCCAATTGCACTAGAGACAATTTGCTGAACATCAGCGATATTGAGCCCATATCGGGCGGCTTTTTCGCGATCAATGTCGACTTTCAAGTAGCGACCGCCAGCGACGCGTTCAGAATACACTGAAGCCGTGCCATCGACGTCAGTTAATATTGACTCAATTTGTTGGCCGATTTTTTGAATTTCCATTAGATCGGGACCACCAATTTTAATCCCAACAGGGGTTTTAATTCCTGTGGCAAGCATGTCAATTCGGGTTTTTATTGGCATCACCCATGCGTTGGTTAAGCCCGGTAAATTGACCACTGCATCAAACTCTTTAATAAGGTCCTGCGTGGTCATCCCTTCTCGCCATTGTTCTTTGGGTTTCAATTGAATGAATGTCTCAATCATGGTCAGTGGCGCGGGGTCCGTCGCCGTATCCGCCCGCCCTACTTTGCCAAATACCGTTTCTACTTCTGGCACGGTTTTTATTAATTTGTTGGTCTGTTGAAGAAGCTCTCGTGCCTTCCCGATTGATATGCCGGCATAGGTGGTTGGCATATACATCAAATCGCCTTCGTCAAGCGGGGGAATAAATTCACTACCAATTTTATCAATTGGCCAAAGCCCGATAGCCAAGACAATCAATGCTGCGACCATCGTTGACTTTGGAAAGCGCAAAACTGTCTTGAGCGTCGGTATGTATAAAAACGTTAAAAACTTGTTGACTGGGTTTTTGTGTTCAGGCAACACCTTTCCACGTACAAAATACCCCATTAAGACTGGGACCAGTGTAATCGCAAGTGCCGCTGATGCAGCCATTGCATATGTTTTCGTATAAGCAAGAGGGGAAAACATCCTCCCTTCCTGGGCCTCAAGCGTAAAAACAGGTACAAAACTAACCGTAATGATCAACAAACTGAAAAATAACGCAGGTCCAACTTCGACCGCAGAATCGATAACAACCTGCCAGCGATTTTCCTTGGTAAGAGGCGTCTTTTCCATGTGTTTGTGCATATTTTCAATCATAACGATCGCACCATCACTCATGGCGCCAATGGCAATAGCAATGCCGCCCAACGACATGATATTGGCATTGATACCTTGCATATACATAACGATTAGCGCGGTAATGATCCCAACAGGAATACTGATGATAGCGACGAGTGACGACCGAACATGAAAAAGAAAGGCGACACATACCAAAGCGACTACGATAAACTCTTCTAATAGTTTTGAAGCTAGGTTATCAACGGCCCTTTCAATTAATGCGGAACGGTCATAAACAGTGACCACCTCAACGCCATCAGGTAGTCCTTTTTTTAAGTCCTCTAGTTTTGCTTTGACGCCATCTATCGTTTTTTGAGCATTCTCGCCAAAACGCATCACGACAATACCGCCGACTGTTTCCCCTTCGCCGTTTAGCTCTGCTATACCGCGGCGCATTTGTGGACCGATATCTACAGTGGCAATATCCCTTATTAAAAGCGGTGTGCCATTGTCATTGACGCCAAGAGGAATAGTTTCGATATCCTTCTTATCAGAAATATACCCCGTAGCACGAACCATGTACTCAGCTTCTGCAAGCTCCACTACAGAGGCCCCAACTTCTTGATTCCCTCGCTTTATTGCCATCTGAATATGAGAAAGCGGTATACCGTAAGCGCGGAGTTTTTCAGGATCTACTTTCACTTGATACTGTTTCACCATACCCCCTAGCGCCGAGACTTCGGACACGCCAGGCACAGTTTGGAGCTCAAATTTCAAGAACCAGTCTTGCAAACTGCGTAATTGAGAAATATCGTGTTGGCCGGTTCTGTCGACCAATGCATACAGATAAACCCAACCAACGCCTGTGGCATCTGGACCTAATTGCGGCCTGGCGTTTTCAGGTAGATTGGGGGCAACTTGCGATAAATATTCAAGCACCCTGCTTCTTGCCCAATATAAGTCGGTATCATCATCAAAAATGATATAAACGTAGGAGTCACCGAAAAACGAATAACCTCGAACCGTTTGTGCACCCGGTACGGAAAGCATGGCGGTCGTTAGCGGGTACGTTACCTGATCTTCTACAACTTGTGGCGCTTGACCAGGATAACTCGTTTTGATTATCACTTGGACATCGGATAAATCTGGGATCGCGTCTACTGGCGTATTTTTCATTGTAACTAAACCGCCACCGACTATGATGATGGTTGCGAGTAAAACAAAGAAGCGGTTTG
The DNA here is from genome assembly GCF_036864475.1 of Alteromonas sp. S005. Taxonomy (NCBI): domain Bacteria; kingdom Pseudomonadati; phylum Pseudomonadota; class Gammaproteobacteria; order Alteromonadales; family Alteromonadaceae; genus Alteromonas; species Alteromonas sp. S005. The sequence continues at coordinate 10,139 of NZ_JAZETN010000012.1, forward strand.
AGACCGACCAACGTATGATTGCTTCTATCATTCGTGCGCTCCTTCATGTTGGCTGTGATCCATCGTTCCTTTATCAGATGCTTGTATATGTAATGTGGTAATAACGTACGCACCGTCTTGGGTTTTGGTAATTTCGATGTGCAGTCGCATACCAGCGGTAATGTCAGATAAATCAATCTCATTAGCGACGTTGAAATCCATTGTCATTGCAGGCCAATCCCACGCCTCAATAGGGTCATGTTCAAGGCTTAACTGGTTGCTAGCACTCATCACTGCATTGACCGTTGCTTGAGTCCACACAGCGTCGACAGCGGTACTTGTTTCACTACTTGCCTCTTCAACAACATGAATGGTAGAAACAAGATATTCGCCACTTGAGGATTTTGAAATTTCAATATGCGCAAGCGTTCCAGAGGCCAAATCAGACAAGGTAATGTTATCTGCCACGTTAAAATCCATCGTCATCGCGGGCCAATCCCACTCTTTTATAGCGGGATGATCGACATTTATCATTCGATGCCCATCCATTACAGAATTAATCTTGACTTCAGTCCAAACGCTTTCAGACATAGTCGCCTGTGTACTTTGTGCTGAATCGATAATGTGCACGGTTGTCACCACATATTGACCATCAGTTTGCTTGCTGATCTCGATATGTGCCGATGAACCACCTTTGACCGTTGCTAAATTGATATGCTCCGCTACCACAAAATCCATGGTCATCGACGGCCAATCCCATTCTGGAATTGGACCATGTTTTGCAGTTATCATGTTGTGAGAAGGCATCACGTCTGTGATCATCACCTCTGTGAAGACCGATGTTGGACTTTCTTCAGGGGGTTCCATTCGCTTAAAGTCAGAGCTAATACTGCTCTCTGAATCAAGCATAAATTGAGCGGAGGTGACAATGCTGTCACCATCGATCAGTCCTTCAAGTACTTCTGTAAACTCGTCAACCACTCGCCCAATTTTGATTGCAACTGATTTAAATTTTCCATCTCCCAATGCCAATACAACGCGATTTTGATTGCCTGTTCGAATAACCGCTTCGGTTGGCACGATCAAGTTGGTCGAATCCATATCAGAGTGGATAGTCACTTGAGCGAACATGTTCGGCTTTAACGTATAATCTTGATTAGCAAAGCGAAGACGCACACGCAGTGTGCGGGTACTCTGTTCAAGGGTTGGGTAGACGTAGTCTACAACGCCTTGCCACGTCTTTCCGGGGAGGAAATCTAATGTCATAGTAACAGGCAGCCCTTCCACTATTTGGGCGGTTTGTCGCTCAAATACCTCTGCATCAACCCAAACCTCATCCAATGCACCAATCGACATGACTGTAACGCCAGGTTTTATAAAAAAACCTTCTCGAATGTTTAAATTATCTACGAATCCGGTTTGGGGTGCGGAAAAGGTAACGGTTTGCTGAACATTTTTTGTTTTTGTTAACGTCTCCACGACGTCTTCAGGCACTTGCAATGCATTTAAGCGAGAACGAGCAGCTACGATCAGATCTTTGTTGTTTCTGCGCATAGCAAGCAGCAATTCTTCTTGTGCATTCACTAACTCAGGCGAGTATAGAGAGTAAAGTGGTTCCCCTTTTTTAACATATTCTCCTGATGCTTTTACATGCAGTGTTTCTATCCAGCCTTCAACGCGAGGATGCACATGGATTAATGTTTCTTCGTTGTATTGAACGTACCCGACAGTTCTAATAGGGACATGCAGCGCGCGGCGCTGCACTTTCGCAGTTCGAACACCAAGGTTGTTCTCCACATTTGGCGCTATAGTAATTGTTCCTGAGCCCGCATCACCACTTGAACTTTCTTCGTAGACAGGAATGAGATCCATGCCCATCGGAGACTTTCCTGGTTCGTCTCTGCGGTAATTTGGGTCCATCGGCGCAACCCAATACAACGGTTGCTTCTCTTCGTTTTGCTCATTATTCGCGGTGGATGATGAAGATGGTATCAGAAACGTGAATGCCAACGCAGTCATAATACCGCCTGCTACCCCGCCTATGACGAGTGCTTTAATTGTGCTCATTGTTGTTCTCCGATTTGAGACAAAGGAATACCTGCGTTGGTATCAAAGTAATAGTTGAGTTGAATTTTTGTTTTGACCAAATCCACACTGATATCCAGTGCGTCAATTCTGGCATTAAGATCCGCAATACGAGCACGCACTACCTCAGCAAAGTCTCCTTCGTCGTTGGTATAAGCATTGAGCGATGCCTCAGCTTGCTCTTGCATTTGCTCTAACAATTCGAGTTCGTACAGCGCTTGTCGCTCCATTAATCGCTCATTTTCCGCATATAAAGACTGGATGTATGACATCATTTCTCTGAGGACTAAGCGCTTGTCGGTTTTAATGGCTTCAGATAGGCTTACGGCAGCCGAAACCTCTTGGTCTTGGCGGTTTTCTGTAAAAAGAGGTACATCGAAACTTACACCCATCGATAAAAAATCTGCTCGACTTGTACCGTCGGGCGTGTCGTCTCTGTAGGCGTAACTAGCGTTAACCCCCCATTGTGGCTTGTATTTTTCTTTGGCAAGGTCAATACCGGTTTGGCTGGCGCGAATTCTTTGCTCTATCGAGAGGATCAAAGGGTGTTGATTGAGAACCATTGCAAGCGATTGTTGATCTCTGCGCTCAAGTATTGTTCTCATATTCTGCCCCATGTTTTTGATCTCAGGTAGGGCATGCGGCAACGTTAATCGAGAAAAGGCATCAAATCCCGATTGACTTGGATAATTTTGATCTCTAACTAGCCACTCTAGAAGCTTCCCTGTGGCTCTTTCTTCTAATGCTCGTAGTTTAGTAAGTCGGTCTTCCAACCTTGTTAATTCCAACTTTGCACGAACGATATCTTGCTGATTTACGCGTCCAAAGGCAGTTGAATAATTTGCCTTTGCGATATCGCTGAGCTGTTCAAATAACGCTTTATCTTCATCAATTAGCTTTACACTTTGCTGCGCCCGATATATTTCTAACCATAAGTTTGATACTTGAACGCGTGCTTTGGCCACTCGGTCGGCTCTCATCAGGGGATGCTCTGCTGCTTGCTCCCGCAATTGACGAGACCTTATGGCTAACGAATCACCACGAGGAAACATCTGTGACACACCTACTTTTAGCTGAGTCATGGGCTCTTGATCAAACGCAAAACCATCAGTGGGTACATTTGCTAAACCGATGTTGACAACGGGGTCTGGTAGGCTCGAGGCGACGACACTACTGGACAATGTGGCACGTTCACGATGTGCACTGCTAACGAGCCATGGATCATTTTCTACCGCTATTTCTACTGCACGTTTGAGCGTTAATTTTTCATTCGCGATAGCGGGAGAGACCATCGAGAACGAGAACGCTCCCCAAATAGAAACAAAAAGACAAAACCGGTTCATTAGAATTGCTCCTCATAGGTGTTGACTTCAGCAAAGGTCGTAACTGAACCATCTACATTGAGTTGCAATACAAGGTAAGGTTGGAATCGTTCGTCAACTTCCATGCCCGGCGATCCAATTGGCATGGCTGGAACGCTCAACCCTAAAACCCCTTCAGGAGGGTTTTCTAAAAATTGTTGGATGTATTTTGCGGGTATGTGCCCCTCAAATACAAACCCGTCCTGAGAAAGAGCAGTATGGCAGGAGCGATACTGGGGTTCGATGCCATGTTTATCTTTAACTCTGGACATTAGCGCGACATTTGTCACATCTGTTTCAAAACCATGTTCTTCAATATGTCGTACCCATTTTTGACAACATCTACATGTTCTACTTTTGTAGACATCCAATGTAATTTTCGGGGCCTGTGTTGCAGACTTTGCATCATTATTTGCTTGCAGGACATCACTGCACGCCGTTAAAAAGAGGACTACAGAAACCAGAGCCCAAAACGGTATATTTTTTTTCATAAACAACTCTCACATATATTGAATTTCGCACGCTTCACGATGGAAACATCACGTGCAGTAACTGTTAGTCTTTACATCGACTAACCTGATTACACGAGAGAGTATTTTGGGGGGCGTAAATGTATAGCGATAAAGACTTTATGCAGCCTTGCTTGTCTGGTTAGGACTGGGGTGTTCAACAGTTTTGATGTTTCGAGATTCGCCCCAGCCAACATGCCGAGCTGAAAGGCAGCCATGGGACAACAGCAATCTTGATTGCAACAATTCTCTGATACATCATGTGTTGAGTGGGCCATGTGATGACCGATTCTGTTATCTATTTCATGCACCATATCGCTTGCACATGGCACAGCTACACTCGCGAAAGACCCGCTTACTTGCACGCTCAACAAAGCGATAACAACGAGGTATTTGACGAATGAAAGTTTCACTTAAACCTGACTCCTTTAATGAAACGCGTTTTCACGGATTAGCTACGGCAATGAGAATATCAAATGGCCCTGACAGTCAGATTACCTTGACATTACAATTTTGTAATTATGAGCGATATTGATAGCGAAAGTGTATTTTTAGTTGAATATTTGCGACTTCGAGCTACGATGTGGTGCGCTCATTAGTATATTGAATACTCTGTTGGTTGCTGGCATACGTTTTATTATTAGTATACTAACAGCATTTTACGATTGCGGTGTATTCAACAGGCTTACTCCATTGAATTAAAGCTATGCAGCAGGTTACTCACATACCATGAAAATACTTGTAGTCGAAGACGAAGTAAAAACCGGCGATTACATCAAACAAGGGCTAATTGAATCCGGCTTTGTTGTAGAATTAGTAAGGACTGGCCTGGATGGTCACCACAAATCGATGATTGGTGATTATGAATTAATCGTACTCGATGTAATGCTGCCCGACATAGAAGGTTGGAAAATCCTGTCTTCATTGAGAGAGTCTGGTAAATTTACACCCGTTCTTTTTTTAACCGCTCGCGATCACGTTAATGACAGAGTCAAAGGACTTGAGTTAGGCGCAGACGATTATTTGGTTAAACCGTTTGCTTTCGCGGAACTCCTCGCAAGAGTGCGCACCTTGATCAGGAGAGGGACGTCTGTCCCTAACAACACGTTACACATTGCAGATTTGGAGCTTGATATCCCTTCTCGCGTTGCGAAGCGCGGTGGCAAAGTAATCAATCTGACGACTAAAGAGTTTACATTGCTTGAACTAATGGTCAGACGTCAAGGTGAAGTATTGCCCCGTTCTTTGATCGCCTCTCAGGTATGGGACATGAATTTTGACAGTGACACGAATGTCATTGATGTCGCTATCCGAAGATTGCGTGCAAAAATTGATGATGACTTTCCTGTAAAGCTAATTCAAACTGTCAGGGGGATGGGCTATAAAATGAGTGTAGATGATAGTAACGAATAAACTAAAACGGCCAAACTCTCTTGCGTTTAGAGTCACTATACTTGTTGGCATTACCGTATTTTTGTGCCTTACAATAATCAGCTTAATCGTTCAACAATCAATTGCAACGCATTTTGCTGAACAGGATGCTGATGAATTAAATGAGGTATTCCATGCTGTAAAACGAAAGCTTAGCGAAGCATACACTGAAAAGATGGCACCTTCGAGTATCCTCGTTGAAGCAGTGTCTGGTCATCATGGAGTCTATTACCTTGTGCAAAATGAAGATGGAGAATCCGTATTTTCGAGTAAAGGCGTTGACTTGCACAAATACCCCGGTCAATTGTTTGACAACGATCTTATAACGCCTGATATGTTGACACTTTTTTTTGATGGATCCCATATGTTGCGAGCAACTGAAGCTCTCGTGACCGTCAGCACTGGTCAGAATAAGTCTACATACCGTGTTGTGGTAGCCTCAAACATGGAATTTCACATGAATTACATGGAAGACTTTGAAAAGACGTTATGGGGCATTATTTTCGTGTCTGGTTTGATCACGATAATAGTGGCACGTTTTGCTGTGTATCGAGGCCACTCGCCGCTACGAAAACTGAGTAGAAAAATAGGTTCTATTACTGCTGACAAGCTCGATATCCGACTAAATCCTTTAGAGGTACCGGTCGAGCTCGCAGGATTAGTGGGGTCGTTTAATGCTATGATTGAACGACTCGAAGCTGGCTTTGAGCAACTTTCATATTTTTCTGCGGACATTGCGCATGAATTGAGAACACCGGTCACAAACCTGACAACTCAAACGCAGGTTATTCTGAATCAACCGCGCACTGAAAGTGAATATGTTGATATTTTATATTCTAATTTGGAAGAATACGAACGTATGACCAAGATGGTCAGTGACATGTTACTTCTAGCCAAAACGGAACATGGACTCGTCAAGCCACAGTTAGAGCGACTAAATTGCCGAGCAGAGCTTCAAGAATTAGTTGAGTATTTTGAACTACTGGCAGAAGAAAGACAAATTCAAATTCGCATCCGAGGGGCCGATGCCACAATTGATTGCGATAGGTCCATGTTTCGACAAGCTATGAGTAATCTATTATCAAACGCAATTCGATATTCCTTCGAAAACGCGATTGTTAAGGTAGCAGTATCTACCAACGATGAACATACAAAAATTACCGTTTCAAATCCAGGCCCGAAAATCTCTGACGACCATCTTCAGAGACTTTTTGATCGCTTTTTTAGAGCAGACCCTTCACGAAAAAATCATGGTCAAGGCGTTGGTTTAGGATTGACTATCGCTCGTTCATTGCTTCACATGAACGGAGCTAAACTAACGGTTAGCTCAGATGACAACTTAACCGTATTTGTTGTTTCATTCCACAAATAATCAATCAAACTTCGTCCTGGACTCTAAACAGGTGGTCACTTTCTGAAGCTGATGTATCGGCCACTTCCCCTCATTTGTCATGTTTGCGCTTTCCAACACCTGCTTCATAAAACTGGACATTTCATCATTAATCTTAATACAGTTGCCGGTATAGGCTTAACTTGTGTGTATCAACGATTGATCTAACAGTTCGGAATAAGTTGATTAATACCTTCGGAAAAAACCAAGCCTAGAGCCTCACTACCAAATTGGGAAACTCATTTTTCAGTTCCTCAATTATTGGATAAAGAATGATAACCTGCTCACAGTGAAAAACACCTGGAGCCAGATGGAAAACGCACATCTGTCGTGTTGTTTCAGCTGCTATAATAGTCGTCATCATTGACTCATTGTGGCCAATCACACTTAGGACTATTTCATTCGCATCGTTTGAAATTTTCCCACACGCTCGGACGGTGACGCCACAAATATCAGTGCCATTGTGTATGTTTATAAAAAGCCAAAATGCTATTTTTCGAAAAACGGATTGCGCAGGAGTCTACCAAGATCTATCCTGGAAAAAGCAGCTAACAACTATGTCACTAAACTGCTATCAAAACGAACCCATGTTGATACTGTTGGAGTGTCAAGAGTTTGCCCAATAAAATGTTGTTCAGAAAAATCAAACCGATTAGCAGGGTGTTTACTATCGCAGCTAGGTGACCCGATATTAGTGCTGTCACTGAAGCTTTTTACCAATCGGCTACGTCAATTAACCATTATCTTGTAGGCTGCGTCTAAATTGTTATACATCCATTCTAGAGCAGCCTTTCCATGGTGGTCACAGAGACCGAGCTCCAAGAGAACATCTATCTGACGTAGATTTTCCATCAATTTCTTAGCTTGAGAAACAAGAAAATTTGTAAGCCCAAGTGCAAGCACAACACTAAGTACAACCGCAGCGTTGTTAAGTTTTGCAAGCCCATCTAACAACTCTACCTGGCAGATAAACTTAAAGTCAGAACTAATATCTACATAGTACCCCTCGGTACTATACCAAAGGGCTTTTGATAGCAAGAGGATGGTGGTCTACGACAACACAGCAATTCTATACATAAGACTATCAAATCCGCCCCCATTTGCCTCACTGTAATGCTTTTGAAGAATTCAGCTGGGGTTTCCCTTATGAGCCCACCGTCGTTGTCATCGGTAACAAGAAATACCCTGTCTATAAAAAAATACCTTCCTTTCCTGAAAAGCGAGCGCCACAGAAGTACTGCGTGGATGAACGTGTGAGTCGTAGTACCTGCAGACGTGACAGATGTAATAAATGGGAGTCACCGAAACCTAATGGCTATTTGGTGAGTAGCCGTTCCTTGGCCAATTCGTTGTTTGCCGATTTACGTAATTGAACGCTTGGTACAGGTCTAAAACATATTAGAGGGAGAGTCCTTCTGTGATGCAAGATAAACGAGAGAGCGGCGTTATACCTAATGGCGTTACTTTTGGCACTGAAGTGCTTGTTATGCCAAGCCTGATAGGTAGCGTATTCACCCACGCTGGTGGTACCGACACAGTAAGTTATAAGCCGAACAAGTACAGCTGGGTAAAAAAGGGGGATGTCATTGCAGAAGTGTATATTAGCCGTCCAAAGACAAAGTTTGGATTGATTAATGATATCTTCTTTAACGATATCATCTCGAAAGTACCCATTAAGAGTCCTGCAAGTGGTTTGGCGCTTCATAGCGAATACAGTGATAACTTTACAGTAGAATTGAAAGATGATGTGCCTCCCATCGCTAATTTTTCATTGCTCCTTCCTAGTGATGAAGTGCGTGAAGTATCTGGTGCTTCACTTTTTAGGGCGGCGGTGAACTTGATCAAAGAGAACAGTGACCTCTTGTATAAAGAATCGAGACGCTGGACGATGAAGGGGAAAACGCCTCAGGAGTTAGAAAGCTTATTAGCACAGCAATTGGCTGCAAATTGTCGGCGATACCCGGCTACACCGTATTATGACGATTATTTAGATGAGGCCAGGACGGAATTTCCCGAACTGAGGCAGCACCTTAAACACCTTGTAAACAGAGAGGAGTGAAAAGTATAAACAAAGCAATGTGGCAACAACATTCGCCCATCGCGGTAACCTAACAAGGTTAGATTTTCGCTAAATGAGCTTCACGTCTTTTGTCTGCCTCGGTAATCGGCCTCGTATAGAGGTTGATAGCTTCGTTCAAGCACTCCCACGCATGCCCTTGCCTATTTGCTTTACGTTTTTGCGGCACATGGGCGCTTAATGGACGAATAGTGGGCACATCCTCGTAATTACACAAAATAACGGGCTGTGCGGCGTTGATAGTATTTACCACCGGCTTACCCTGTGCTGCCCCGTAATAAAGCGACAAATTCACCGACGCATTGCGTGTCTTACGTATATAAAAGCGGTGGGGGTGCTGTGTGCCCATGATACGCGCTTTTATCTCGTTTAGTTGTGTATCGTTGAGACCAGACTTGCTGTTATACAGATACAACACAGCGCGCTCAGGCGTTAGCCTTTGGTCAGCATTCTTGTAAGCCCAATAGAAATTCACACTTTTAAGCGCGGTATCCGTATCAGGGCGACAGTTAATGACATCGATATGCCGATACAGCTGATAGGAGATAATTTCGGCGCCACGGTGTTGATGTAAGAACTCGTGTTTCTGCAAATGATTGCGCCCGTGTGAGCCATCAGGCTTTCTATCCTGCACGCAGTGTTTGATAGCCGTCTTCGTACTGTTAATGGCGATAATGGTATCAATGACGTCGTCATGGTTCTCAAGCAAAAGGATGCCAGGGTACTTGCCCGCCACCCGGCCTGAAATATCATGAGAAGGACGATGGAAGCACTTTAAGGCATTAAGACAACGCATCTGCGCCTGAACATTGAACATATCGCGGTGGCCAAGCATTAGCTCACCGGCAGAGAACGCTTTAAAGTCCTCTTTAGTGATGTCATCAATATTGGCAAAATAAGCAGTAGGTGCTAACCGCATGGCACTATAAAGCGACTCATACAATTCATCCAAAGTCGTGAGCAAACCATTAAAGCGCGCAAAGTCATTCACCATCACCACATCCTCTTATCAATTGAACCTAACCCCTATTGTATTATATTTACAGACCACCTTCATATAAAAACACCCATAAAACCCACCCGCGGACCACACAAAGTGGCATCCACCCTGCAAACCCGCCCTACCGAACCAGCCGAAGGCGCGCGCGAGTTGGCATGAGGGGCACCTCGGTGGTGGATGAGGGACGCCTTCTTTGAAATACCTGTTTGAAGGTGGTCTGTAATTAGTGATGGGTAGTCTTGTTTTTCGTGGTAATCGTTGAGTAGAAAGTCGGTGTGATTGCAGTGGAAAAACAGGCGCTTGTACGTGAAATCTGAGGAATATTACGGGGCTCACTCCTCGTAAATCGCAGAGGAGCGCCCTATTCTTTGTAGGTTTAAATGCTACGACGTCTAAGCAATAACAATATTGCGCCGAGCGCGAAAATGACACTGGTTTGTGGCGCTGGCACAGCGACGTCATTATCAGTTGCGGTGACCGTTCTGGAGACCAGTTGGCTTTCGAAGTTAATTGCCAATTGTGAGAGTTCGTTTAGATAAAAGACAATTTGCCCCTCTTCTTTAAGTGCATTGTCTTCAATTGTAAATCTATAAAAGTCTTTCGTTATGAAAAAGAGAGCTTGTCCTGTGCGAGTATTTACATAGGCTTCGTTATCATTGGAAGTATCCACCCTCTCAATCACAGGAAACTCAACTATCAAGGCATCCAGTAATGAGAATAGAGGAGTGATATCAAAGGAGGTGAGATCGTAATAATTATCACCTCTCGATGGCCCGAACCGTGACACTAAAATATCGTCACCCGAACCAAACTCGCCAATTCCATTATCGCCATCAAGCCAATAAGAATAGTAGGGGCGACTGTCGTCATAGGTAAACGACACCGCAAATGGATTTGCAGTTAAAGCATTCAGTTCAGTGCCAATGTCCGTACCACTGATATAATTAACACCGTAATATTCATAGCCAGTATAACTAAGTGAATAATCATACTTGATAATGTCAGCCAACGCGTTCGCATAAACAAATAGCAGAAATAAAGCTGTTAAAGTACGTGTCATAGTTCTCATCCTTTTGTGAACGCACAACAACTAGCAAAATATATGCCCCGCCGTATAGAACAGTAACTAGCGCAGAGATAAGGTCAAGAAGCCCAACCTTTTGTAAAAAGATCGGACACAAACCACACTTCTGACATAACAGAGTTCGGTCTTCGAGCGTGGGTTGCTCTCCACATGATAGCTCAAATGCCGTTTTCGGCATTCGCAATACCGTTTTCGGCATTCGCAATACCGTTTTCGGCATTCTCAATGCCGTTTTCGGCATACTCAATACCGTTTTCGGCATACTCAATACCGTTTTCGGCATTCGCAATACCGTTTTCGGCATTCGCAATACCGTTTTCGGCATTCTCAATGCCGTTTTCGGCATACTCAATACCGTTTTCGGCATACTCAATACCGTTTTCGGCACTCCCAATGCCGTTTTCGGCACTCCCAATGCCGTTTTCGGCACTCCCAATGCCGTTTGGCACTCAAATGCCGTTTTCGGCATTCTCAATGCCGTTTTCGGCATTCTCAATGCCGTTTTCGGCATTCCCAATGCCGTTTTCGGCATTCGCAATACCGTTTTCGGCATTCTCAATACCGTTTTCGGCATTCTCAATGCCGTTTTCGGCATACTCAATACCGTTTTCGGCATTCGCAATACCGTTTTCGGCATACTCAATGCCGTTTTCGGCATTCGCAATACCGTTTTCGGCATTCTCAATGCCGTTTTCGGCATACTCAATACCGTTTTCGGCATACTCAATACCGTTTTCGGCATACTCAATGCCGTTTTCGGCACTCCCAATGCCGTTTGGCACTCAAATGCCGTTTTCGGCACTTACAGAGCAAACAAGAAACGATTATTACGATCGATCAATTTAAAAAAATCATCTTAATAAAATCACTTAGATAAGTTCCCACTAGTCTTTCCTATAACAGAAAACATCTGTCTTCAATCGACGAATTTTTGTTTTAATAAGGTACATATAAATTTATTTTTTCCAAATTTGGAAATCGCATACCTTCGCGAAGGTACTATACGTATTTGAGTCGATTTAATAAGCATATGCTTTCTAAAAGTGGATCGCGAAAGTAATTATTTTGAATTTGTTTGAAAACTAGTAGTACTTAGCTAAATATATGACGAGACTTTAGCCCCTCACTTTATCTGAGTTAAACTACTTTTTGCGATTACATGACCAATGAGATTTCTAATTTGGTCTATCAAGAGCTCAAATGCATGTTTTTTCTAAATGACTTGCACCAGCTCCGTGACGAACAACCAGAGCGTTTGAGACAACGGTTCGGGGAATATTTTAAAGCTGAACTACACAGCAAGCTTGGCAAAACCAAGCGACATGATCAGATTATCGGTAACCTGCTGTTTTTTACTACAGAATAATTAAATGATTTAAAAGTTGGACTACCAGAATATACCAAGCAGACATTAAACATTAAGCGCGACTGAAACAATAGACGAACTTAGCCTGTTTATAAATTCAGGTTTGAAATTCGTTAACTGCCCGACATACGACATTTGCATCATACCTTGGATTCGAAGGTACTGTTTTTAGCTCTTCGACGAGCGTCATGCGATACATTAACAAATTAGGGAATCTACGATATCCTCTCACACTACATCTTTTCAAAGATTTTTTCCAACGCTTACTTATATATCGACTCGCTTATTGCGAGGTGCTCTAAAAGTCAGCCAAGACGTTATTGTATTCCTTCTGCCCGCTTCATTTCTCGATAGTATTAGTCCCATTGTTAAACATGCAAAAACCCAAGCTCCGGATGAGCTTCGGCGACAACAACCTGTAGCTTTGAGTTATCAATAAGCAGATCATCTATCTCGCGGAACTTGTCAAGAATATGATAAATTTGCTATGAGGTCTTTTTCCTGTCAACTTCTCGCTGACATTGCACGCTTCTGTATACGATTCAGTGTAAAGACATGACCTTACAGGAGATGGAAAAGTAGTTGAACCTCTGGCCTTTAATAGCTCCCAAGCCGCATAATCACAAACTCTGGCTTCACTGCCTTTATCATGCAGTCCAATAGAAATATCGATAACAATCCTTCTACCTCACGAAACAGACTTATCAGATCAGCAACTGAGCAGACAATACCCATTCGCTAATGACTTGCATAGAGTGCTGCGTACAACCAACCTTGTTAACACCCACCTACCTCAACATTCCAATTAGAACGTTCAGAAATATAGAAACTATCTAGTTTTGTCTTTTTACCGTTAGTCGCAAACCCTCCCGTCAAATCTGTCATGATATGACAGAGAAAAGTTGATCTAATGAAAAAAGAACCTGAAAGCAAGTGATATTCTGATTTATGAAGATAATTGAACTGACACTAACCGCAAGTGAAGACTCTGATATTTCAGACGCTGAAAGGCTCGACAATATTCGGAAGCATATTCCTGAACACGACGCGCTCTTCGCTGGATTTCCTGCCAGCCATTTTCGATAGCTGGAGTTACCAAAAATAGCCTCGGCAGAAGCCATGGTAAAGGCAACACGTTCGCTGCTATATTGAAAACGCTGGTTGCTCTGGATTATCTTATCCATGTTATGTCTGATCAGGGTGAAACGAAAGAAGCTATCGCTATGGCCAGAAAATAATGGTATTGGGCTCCCTCGCTCAGCACTTATTGTTTAAACGTACCCCCCATAGAATTAGTCCCAAAATTACAACCGCCAAAAAAGAGTAGCCCAAAATTGCGAAAAAATTCATGTTCTTTCCTACAAAAATTTAAAGGCAAGCTTGTCGCCGCGATCATTGAAAATAGAGCGTGAAATGTCCATAAAAAGCTAAATATGTAAGAGTCAACTCTATCCGCCCTGTCTACTGCACTTCTAAGGAATGGGTTAGGCGACTCCGAACAGCCGCGTTGGTCTCCAGTGGAAAGACCTGAGTTTTTTGCTGAAGGCGACGTACTGCTGCTGAATTTATAGCCCGTCCTCGGTCGCTTTCCATTTCTTCGTTGAAATCTCTTTCTTGAATCTCAGATTCTCTTACCCGAGCACCTCTCAGCTTGCTAATATAATTCATGAAAATCGCCTACCCCTTAAACTCAATTACCTTTATATTACTGATTATGCTACATTAATTAGTAAAGTAGGCAAACTATTTAAAAGCTATATCTGATTACATATTTCTTGACTACTTTCAGTCCGCTTTTTGAATCGACACCAATATTCTAGATACTTCCTCGCCGCTCTTGATGTCGTTTTTCATACTCTACTGGCGAAGGCATATCATTGGAACCATGTTTTCGTTGATTGTTATAGAACATCTCTATTTAATCGAAGATATCACTTCTGGCATCGTCTCTTGTTGAATAGATCGTTCGCTTTATCCGTTCACGCTTTAGAAACTGGAAGAAGCTCTCAGCTACTGCATTATCATGACGGTTACCTCGTCGGCTCATGCAGCCTTCAAGATCATTCGCTTTAAGGAAGTGTTGCCAATCATGGCTTGTATATTGGCTACCTTGGTCTGAATGAACTGTCACCATTTTCTTAGGGTTACGTCACCATACAGCAATTAACAATGCATCTAACACAATATCCTTTGTGATCCGTGACTTCATCGACCAAACAATCACTTTACGCGAGAACAAGTCGACTATTTGAGTATGTAGCTTGGCATAGCGTTCAAATTTGTTACTGGCTTCTCTATCGAGGAACTACTTAATCACTTAACAACTTTGGTTGCAGCCAAAGTCTTGGCGTCACTTTACCCACCTTCGAAAAGAAACGACATGTATTTAAAGAAGAGTCTTAAATACAAGTCAATTGATTAACTGCGATGGGAAACCACTTCGTATCGCCCACTATTGAAGCGTTGAACTTCCGCTCTTCGTCTCAAGGTATCGCTTACGCTATGAGGCAGAAAAGTACCTTTAGAGAATAGATAAAGGAGTAAGTGTAAACAGACCATTCTGACAGGAAAAATGCAATAAGATAACTTGTATCAAAATAAATAAACCATACTTTGTAAAGACCGTACGATCCTCAAAACAACGCTTTATTTACCGTCCATGTATTATCGTAATGACGTTAGTGAGAGTTAACTTAAACTGGTGACTCATTCATAAAGTGCGTTACCAATACAGTGTTTTTCTACGTCAACGTTTCGATGAACAATTAACACGTTAATTATCCAGTTCGTAATGCTTTACTGGTATTTGTATGTTATCGGTTTAAATGGATGATTAAAACTTGAGTACAACTGATGGACTAAAACACTGGATCGAATATAACATTAATATAAAATCTTTACCGCCCTCCCCTATTTAATTTTTAAAATTGAACAAAGCCGCTGGCTATTACCAATATTGACCTGCGGCGTTATTTTCATATCTAAGTTCACGTGAACCAAAAACATGCTATTTTGACAATGAAGCGAGCAAAGACTTCAATACTTTTTCGACAGCCACTGCGTCGTCAAAGTTTACTTTTTCCCAATCAATACCCACATTGAGTTTTGTGACATCCTCCGTTAATAAACGACGAATTGCTGAAGTTTGCGTCACTTTTACCTTTGGCATCGTAATGTACTGCTTCGCTCTACCAGGCTTTTTGGGAGTATCAATTGGCAGATACTTTATAAACCTCCCCTCATCGGATAGCATTTTTAAGTAGCGCTCTGCATCCTTACACTCCTCGGCTTTTTTTATTTCCTCGTAAAGCGCGACAAGACTTGTTACTACTTTGTTTTCAAGCAGGTTGTGGACAATATCAAAATGCTCATAAAGTTTGTCATAACGGAAATACGATGTACGACTGATACCCAAATATGACGTGACTAAGGAAATCCGTTCAGTCTTCATTTTTGAACGTTCCAAGCTTTCTAGTTCACGTACAGCCTTCGCATAACTGTTTAACGCATCAGGTGGAGTAAGGTCTGAGCGTGAAAAGTTCTCAATGTGACGGAGCACATTCAGATTTTTTGGTTTTTCAGCATAAATTTTAACCTTAACCTTTATCAAACCACCATAGAGGAAGCGAATTGCATAGAAACGTCTATGACCGGCGACAATCGGGTAGTCAGTCATATTCTTACGCCATACTGAAATCGGATGAACCAATTCACTATGTTTCAGTGTTTCAGCAAGGTTTATTATCTCTTCAATCTCCTGATTGACGGTGTCGAAACGAGGATTATCTTTTGACAAACGATTTTCAAGAACCCCCTTTTCACAGACAACGCAATTATCCAAAGCGGCTATAGACTCTTCATCTGATTTTTGTGCAAACGTAACGGGTAAATATCGTGAGTTGTCTGGCTGGGGTTGAATGTAATCCACCAGCACCCTGTCTAATTCAGAAGATGTCTTAAATATCGGGTCGTCATGTACCTCACTCTCTTTTGTTTTGTCTCTTTCCTTGAGGTCATCCAACATCTGTTGAGATTTTTTAGAGACACCTTCACCTGACTCAAATTTACTAATCAAGTCTTCTTGTGTGTTGTTTTTCCCGACAGTTCTTCGTCTTGACCTTTTAGGACTATTCATTGTTCACTCCCCCATAAACTTTCTTCAATCAATTCATAAAGCTTTTGCATTTCAGATTGTGCATGGTGATTATGTACATAGTTAAAATGTGACTCATCAACAGAAGGGCGTTCCATAACTCGATAGCAATTACGTTGTTGAAGCCAAAAGCGCGTCATATGCTTTCCAGTTGGACCATTTTTGTCGTAAAGCTTTGCTAGTGCTACTTCATCTTTCTGAGTAAGTCGCGATTTGCTTGGAACTTTGTTTGGAACAACTCCTACAATTTTCAGTGGTGAATTCTGTCTGTCCTCATTTATACGGTCTACCCGATTTAGTAACATAGGCACACCATCTATAGAGTCGTATTCAGGTTCTGTCGGAATTATTACGTGAGTAGCGGCCCCCAACATACCAGCACTTACAGGCGATTTACTTGGAGGGTTATCAACAATCACTATGTCGTAATCTTCAGCCAGTTCTGGTATAGAAAACCAGTCGCGCATGTGTGTCGAAATTTTTGAAACCAGTCTATCCGATTGCGGTGTCAGAGCTAATACACGGTCGACGTTGCCCTCCGAGGGTAAAACTTTGATATTTTCAAAAGCTGTCGGATATTCATATACTGGTGAATCAAACAAAATATCAGTGGAAGTATTTCGGCCACTCCATTCTGGATCGTCAATCTCTTCCAACTCTGGGTGTAGTGGCGCTGCATATTCATCATCGCCTGGAATAGCATCCATTTTTAAGAAAGCTTTTGATGAGTCCTGCTGTGAATCGTAATCAAGCACCAAAACACGTCGCTTCTTTCCTTTACCATTTGGACCACCCGTTGCTAATAGATATGCAATTGTTGACGCTAGAAACGTTTTTCCAACGCCTCCTTTTCTATGGTAACTAGAGAGCACTCGCATTCCATTGTACATTTCGTTTGTATTCAAAATTTCAACCTCGTTTTAGCACACAATTTCAGTCTGACATGCTAAACATTCAATGTCTCGGATCGAATCTTTAAACAATTCCATTGTTAGTCCAGAAGGGCATATTTAATTTATTAATTAAAAATTACCGTAAAGCCTTTATTAGCTTGGGCCTGCAGGGTTTATCTGACTACTAGGTTCATATGAACCTAATTGGAAAAATTAAAAGTAAGGAAACAAAAAATAGTGATCGATAGGGGAGGCTAATTCAAGATTGTACGAAAGCGATCTCCAATAGCTCATTCAGTCGATAGTAGAAACATTAGTTAATGGACTATTTAACTAAATAATTATCAACTGCCTGAAAGCCCCTGCTGGCTTAGGGTTAGGCGGCATTATTGTCTATAAGGTTCACGTGAACCTGGTTCATAAAGTGTGTAAGGAAAATAAACCACAAGAAATTATCTTGGGTAAACCTTTGATTGATTATTACCTTTAAAGTGGACTTAAAATCGATAGTCAGATAACCTTTGGATCGAATCTCCAAAACAACTATAATCTATAACATCGGGGGAAATATCGTGCGAGAGCTTTTTGACTTATCAGAAAAATATGGATTTAAAGCACCGCTAGTTGACGCTCCCGAATCGCTAGATTTAAAAGTTTACCTCAGACTATGTGGTGCATTATCAGTTTCACCAACCACAATTGCTGTTATTTCTGACGTCTTCATTGCATTGCAAGATATCGACGAGCGCATAGCAAGTTTCGAGTACCTTGCACAACGTATAAATAGAAAAGTATCAAACATTCGACACCATTTGGTAATCCTAGAAAAAGTTAGTCTCATAAGAAGCGAATTCATCACAACTGACCCAATACGGCGTAGAAGAGGAAAACTTTTTACTCTTGCGATACCTGAAGGACACGATATCGCTGCATCAGACCATTCATCAACCATAGATGCAGATAACTATCAACTGGTGTCATCTAATACCGTCGAAACGATAAATATCGATCGATACGACGATAAGACTCGCTTTCTTGAGCTACAAATTGTGAGATACCTCGTCAAAGCCATGCGAACCAACCGTAAAGATAAGGCTGGAACGATAAATGTAAAGTTGAAGGAAGACGGTCGAATAAAGCCAATATCTATTACTGCGCGAGCAGAAGAGGGACGTCTTATCTACCTTCCAGATATGAGCTATTACGCTGGCGCCATAACTTGGCTTATCAATCATATTTCGGAGCGAGTTGAACAAGCCGATACTATTGGGGAAACTTTCACACTACCACTTGAGCCACTTATATCGATGGCAAAGGATATACCTCTTTCAGATGCATCAGCTGGTGGTTATATGAATAATGCGGTTCAATCACTGCAGCGAATATCTGCAACTACATTTGATATGCGGGATTTGTACGGTCAAGACCACGATACAATCAAAGACATTGAGATGTACTACAAGTTGTTCAGACTTGAAGCCCTTGTTACATATGAGGACGATAGAGGGGTTGAAAAGAAAGCTGCAGTCGTTCAGTTTCCGCGTTCAACTGTTAAGAATATAATTGCCGCTGTGCGTGACGAAAGATCACTAGACGAAATGTTGCTAATCGACAGTGATATCTTTGCGACCAAAAACGAAATTGAAATTCTATTTGGTCTATGGGCGAGGGAACACCTTATTACTGGCCGGCAAGCACAACAGATATACACATGGAATGAACTTCGTGAGTCGGTAGCGCCTTCATCCAGCCTAAGCGAATTTAAACGAAAGTTTTCAAATATGGTACTTACGAATGCGGATCCTGAATATAAAGCTAAAATTCATGACGCTGTAAAAAAGAAGATCGTTCAAGTCGTTGAGACATGCCATTTATCAGAACCAAGAAAAGGGGAATTAGTTGTTGAATACGGACGCGCCACGGTTCAAGGCTACCTGATAAATATAGGTTATTCACCAGAACATGGATCTTCGGTAATCGCCTTCAGAAGAGATATGTCTGCATT
The DNA here is from genome assembly GCF_036864475.1 of Alteromonas sp. S005. Classification (NCBI taxonomy): domain Bacteria; kingdom Pseudomonadati; phylum Pseudomonadota; class Gammaproteobacteria; order Alteromonadales; family Alteromonadaceae; genus Alteromonas; species Alteromonas sp. S005. Next base: position 29,472 of record NZ_JAZETN010000012.1, read on the forward strand.
ACATATCTTGAGCCATTTCAATAATCAAAAATAACTTCAATTTGATGTTACGAATTTTCTGGATCGAATCTATAGCAATTAAAATCAATAAATTAGGCTTCGGATCGAATCTATAAAAAGATCCATTTTAGATCACGATCCAACTTGATCTCTAACACCTTTCATATAAAGATTACACCTGTTAAAGACATTCTCTTATTTTTTATTAAATCTTTAACTTGCTCATTGAAGAGCTGCACAAAATACTTTGGAAAGATAAGAAGCGCTATAAAGACAAAACCCGTGAAGTGTTGGCGCACTACACGGGTCTTAGGATGTAACTTTGTCGAACGAGTTACACATCCAATTCTAGCGGATTGACCGATCACGTCAACTGTTAGGGCGTTTTTTATCAACAATAACTCGATTTGTTGGTAAAAAGATGAACAAAAATACAACATTTGTATTCATGAGCACTGGGCTCTTTGAACACCTCAATGAAACAGAAGCGTATGTTTTCTCTTTTGTGTCATATTTTGCGTGTGACAAATCTAAGGGAAGTATATTCAAGCGCTCCACAGCTAGCCTCTGCAATCAACTCGGTTACTCTTCGAACACAATCAGAGCAACAATCAATAGCCTCGTTGAAAAGAATTTTTTATCAAAAGTAGAGAAGCCAGAAAGCCCGTCTAAAGATCTTAGATATCGCTACTACGATGACATCGCACACCATTTAGAAATTGGTAGTGACGAATATGCACAAGAGTTTTCTTCCGAACTCTCTTATATCCTTGTCGGCTTGAGAACAAAAAGTAATTGCAAACATGGATCCCTGAAAAACGTTTTTTTCAAAGTCTATGTAACAGCGCTACAAGCTAAATCGAAAGGGGAGAAGTGGAAGCGTAACCAGTCTCGGCATCTACATAAAGCTCTGGTGCTCCATGGCTTTTTGCACAACAAAGTAAAATTTAGAGAAAAGTTTGCCAAATCAGCATTATCATTAACCGTACCATACCTCTCTGCAATGTTGCAGTTCTCAAGGAACACCATAAGACGCATCATAAACACTCTTGCTCAACTAGGGCTAATTACAATGAAGCCCGATGGAAGGCGTATTGTGTTTACTCATATCAAGATACCTGAAAAAGTAAGGGCAGGATACAAGCTACTCAAAACAAAACTATTTGGTTGCAATACTCCCATCGCCTCACAGAAGCCAGCGTTGTTGAAAAGGCTAGACAAAGGTGCATCACCAGCCGAGCATGCTGCATATCTAGCAGCAATGAAAAAAACGTAAGGTCACTAACGTTTCAAATATAGTTTCATTATCCAGGCCCTACGTTCTGGAGATTTCTCATACCTGAAATTCAATGATTGAAAAAAAATACACTCAGGTACAATACGTTTTAACGATGACGTTCTAAAAATATCGTCAGATCAGCAAAATAGAGGGCTTTTTTTAGTTTTATTAATTAATAATAAAGCCACTTGTCTTCATTTATTGTTATGTAAAATAAAGTGTTTCCATCCATGAGTAGTTAATAATAAAGCAAGCCATTCATAAAAATCAGGGTTCATTGAAGATATATTACATCCAACCATGCTTGAAACAGTCCAAAACTCTGCACATTAGAAAGAGTTATAACAAAGAGAAAAGGGTAGAGGGGGTAAACCCAATCACAATTTGTGTTTTATATGAAATTTCTTAGGAAAGATCTTAACTTTTAATGACAGAGTCTTTCTACGCATCTTGTAGATCCAAAAACATGACTGCTATTTGGGAAACAAACCCAATGCTTTTAGTCCCTGTATCTTTGAAAAAATGTAAACTAAAGGCAATATGGAGTTCTTGTTTGAACCCTTATCAAAACGCATAAGATATGTTGAGATATTGCTCACAGACCAATTACTATTTGTTAAACTCGTGTAGACATCCCCTAATAAATATAGAAGACCCAATATCAATCCCAGCTCCATTGAAACAGGCTTAATTGAAGTTTTTCTGTAAGTATTGATGCAAGAGATGAATATAAAAAATCTCGATACACATCATCTCAGATCATCGGGGTGTTAAAAGGAATTGATACAGGTGTCATCGCTGAGCCAGTCTGAGGTTAAAACAAAACAGAGTCTGCCTAAACGAATAGCCTATTCATTAAATGTACTGGGTTAGATAAACTATCTATGGTCGTCGGCCTTTAAGCATACATTTTATATTACGATAAACGGTACAGAACGCCGAATGTAGTGGATAAAGGTGTGACACAGTGTCTTGCTATTGAAGTTGTTTAGTCTGTTAAATAAACGTCGTACGCGTTTTAGAACGGATTAATGCTGAGCTTGCGCTACCAACGCGGTTTCACATAGATAATGGCTCATAGCTAATTTCGGCGATGCAGACTAATTGATGTGAGACCAATAACATAGAGCTACTATATATACAGATAACTAAGCCATAGCAAAATGGCTTGGTTCTAGCAGCTGAATTATAAAAAAGAGGAAACACATAAAAGCCTAAGTGACCTACTGTCCACTTCCCCTAAACTGAGACAGACATAATTGGAGTTTTCTGCAATGATTAACGCAGGAGACGACTATGAAAAAATCACGCTACACAGAATCTCAGATCATTGGGGTGTTAAAGGAAGTTGATGCTGGTATGAAAGTTGAGGAAGTATGCCGTCAACACGGTATCAGCAGTGCAACCTATTACAATTGGAAGTCCAAATACGGCGGTATGGAAGCCTCAGACGTCAAGCGACTAAAAGAGCTTGAAGAAGAAAATGCCAAGCTCAAAAAAATGTTTGCCGATGTTAGCTTGGAAAACAATGCCATTAAGGAACTTGTCGCAAAAAAGGGTTGGTGACAGCAGAGAAACGAGAATGCGTCAGCATACTGGTTGATGCGGGGCTAAGCGTCGTAAAAGCCTGCCTCTTCGTAGGTATTGGCCGTGCGACTTTTTACCGTCCTGAACGAGACTGGCGTAAAGCGGATGCTGCTGTCATTGATGCTATCAATGCGGTCTTGGAGAAGTCGCCACGAGCAGGCTTCTGGAAGTGTTTTGGTCGAATGCGGTTCAAAGGCTTTCCCTTCAACCACAAGCGCGTCTATCGCGTTTACTGCCAGATGGGATTGAATCTGAGGCGCAGAACTAAACGGGTACTGCCCAAACGAATAGCCCAGCCACTAGAAGTGCTGGATCAGGCAAACCATCAATGGGCGTTGGACTTTATGCATGACACATTATATTGCGGCAAACGGTTCAGAACACTGAATGTGGTGGATGAAGGCACGCGGGAGTGCCTTGCTATTGAAGTCGATACGTCTTTGCCAGCTGGCCGTGTCGTACGCGTGCTAGAACAACTTAAAGCTGAGCGTGGATTACCCACTCAGCTGCGTATGGATAATGGCCCAGAACTAATTTCGGCGACGCTGATGGATTGGTGTGAAACCAATGATATAGAACTCGTGTATATCCAGCCAGGTAAGCCACAGCAAAATGGCTTTGTTGAACGCTTTAACGGTTCATTCCGCAGAGAGTTCCTTGATGCTTACTTGTTTGAAAATCTCAATCAGGTAAGAGAAATGGCTTGGTTCTGGCGACTTGATTATAACGAAGAAAGAACACATGAAAGTCTGGGTAACCTGCCTCCGGCAGCTTACCGAGCAAAATTAGAAAATTCTAATTCAGCACTGTCTCATTAAAGGGGAAGTGGACAATCGCGCTCACCCAACAAACCAATACCTAAGAAAACAATGGAGGCAGTTTTCTCATTAATCTGGGCCCATTTATCTGGAAAGTCTGCACTAGGCACAACCAAAATATTAGACTTTGGGTGCTCAATATAGTAACTGTAAACATCTCCTGCATTACTATATTCGTAACCACCGGCGACAAAAAGAAAGAGCCTTTCTAACAGTTTTTTTGCAAAGCTTTTGTGTGCATGCTTAGATTCGATAAATGTAACTTTGAAGTCACCAACCTTTGTCGAGTTCTTTCCATTAATTGGTCGTTCAACATCGTTGTTATATATCTCCAAGGTTCTTTTCGAAGCTAGTAATCTAGCTCCTTTGATATTTGCTACTACAGCAGCATCTTTAGCGTGGTCAAAATGTGAATGTGAAACTAATACAGCATCAATATTCTTATCTTTTATCACTTTTATCACTTTTATTGCTTCATCGCTTGTCTTCATTCGGTTGACTATTGACTCTACAATGCCTTGCCTAGAAAAGAAGCCATCTATAAGAATCGAGCTGGTGGTATCAGAAATGAGTAAAGTGGATGTACCATAAAAACTTGCATAAAGTGGATTTTTTATAGAAGAAACGTTGAGAGTTGGAACAAAGATTCTGGGTTGATAATGTGCACAACTACTCAACATAATTCCCATTATGAATAAGCTAAACGTAAAGAGGTGGTTTCTCATGAGTTTATCCATCCCAACTTTTGACACAATATATATGTGCGGTCCTTCCAACGATTGAGAACATCATTCTTTTTTTATTTTACTTAGGACATTCTCATTCTCGTAAACTTCACCAAGATGTTCAGGCTACGACTTTATAACCTGTTTTCCCTATCGTTATTGTCTGTGTACCTAACGTGTTCGCTAACCAATCGTGCTTTTATGCTTTTGAGTTCTTCTGTATCAACTTCGTTACACTTCATGGGTTTATAATCGAATTTAACGTCTAAGGTTTTTCTATCAATAACAATATGGAGAGTCTTATCTTCACTCTTATGGTCCAGATACAGCATGACACTGTTGTCTGACAATATTGCTTTATAGGTACTGTAAGAATTTGCTTCCTCAACCTCTTCAGCCCATTCATACTCACCCATGTAAACGAACTGTCCTATATTTCCCAATTGCGTTTCTTGATCGTAGTAGAGCACGTATGAATTACCCTGCAATGGGCTAGAGGTGAAATTGGGTTTTTGACAGAAAAATAGCGTAGCATTATTAAAATCGCTTTCTGTAAATTTACGCTGGGGCTCAGAACATCCTGCTAATATGCAAGTTAGCATCAGAACAGATAAAAAGTATGGTAACCGTTGTTCAGTGTTCATTTTCATATTAATTAGAGAAAGCCAAGTCAACGATTTTGATTATTGTTTTACTCTCATCCCACTCAGAGAGCTTCGATTTCACAGTGAAGTATTTTCCGTCTTCCATTTCGTAGATATAACCCGCTTTAAGAGGTTTGTTATCCCTTATTGAAAAGCGGCTAACAAGTACTGGATGAAAGCTTTCTTCGTAAATAGTGCTATTGTTTTTGTCTTGAAAATACACAGTGACTTTGACTTTATCCAGCGAGCGTTCACCATTGTTCTTTAAAGATACGCGAATAGCAGGAACACCTTTATCAGAGTAGGTATCAATACGCTTTGCTTCAAATTCCGTTATTGCCACTTTATTCATGTATTCCATTTTTTCGGTAAACTCGTTAAGCGCAGTTTGCGTATTAGTAATCCCATTCGTGGCTAACTCTTTTGCCGAATCTATTTCGCTTAATGTGCGATATTTCTCTATTGCGTCTTGAAAGCGTTTACTTTCTAGCAGGGCTTTTGCTTCATCACTGAGTTTGCGGATGGTTTCTTGCTCTTCGCGAGCTTTAGCTTGCTTGGCTTCTCTTTCCGCTCGCTTGCGCTCTCTAAGTTCTTTATCCTTCGCCAGAGCTTCGCGGTATTTTTCGATCACTTCTTGCCCGGTAAGGCCATCGAGAGATTGAAGGTTAATAGATATGAGCGTTTCAGGGCTAGCACCGTCGTTTTTGCTATCAAATGAGCCAACCATAGAAGACCATGCGTTTTGTCCTCCGAGTGAGTAGTACATTAGGGCTTTGGCAAATTCAGCCTGCTCCTGTTCCGTCATGTCAGCAGTAATGCTTTGAGCAGAACTCTTTATGGTTTCTTGTGACGTGGTATCGAGCGTGGTTGGGCCGAAACACCCAGTTAGTAGAAGTAAAAATATCGTGACTAGGGCAGTGTTCTTCATGGCATCCTTTCTCATGTAATGTTTTCTAAAATAAAGTACCACACTCTCAATTGAAATTGCAGATTGCAAGGAAAACCATAAACATATTAAATAGTGTAAACATGCATTTAAGTGATAAACACGTTATATCGAACTTAACAATTAAATGTTTAAGATGTCATCAGTAATAGGTCATACATCAATGCCGAAGCGCGATGAAGCAATGAAATACTTAACGAGGCTTGGAAATGGTTGGACGCTTCGCGTAGCGCTTCCCAGGTCAAAGGGAGAAGCATACATATATGGTCGTTTTTTAGATAAAGACTATGGTTCGAAAGAAGCTTCGCTTGTTGCTGCTCAGAAACAAAGAGATAACGACGCAGAGTTAATTGGCGCCGATAAAAACTGGGTTCGGCAAAAAAAGGCAGATGCGACAAAGTCAGACCTGATCACAGGTTTATCTGAAGTGAGAACAGTTGAAAATCATAAAAATGGGTCTGTATACGAGAGAACCTATATTGTTGCATACCATCCAGTTAAATGGCGTAATACCAAAAAGAAGTTTATGTACAAAGACAACCCGACCAGAGCGAATAGCAGAACCAGAGAGGTTGCCATTAAATGTGCTGAAAAGGTACGCAAAGATTGGGAAAAAGAATTAGGGATGGTATCTCAATAGCTAAGTGACTGAAATATAATAAGTTCACGCATGATAACAAGCATTATCATGCGTGAATGTTGACCTTCATCGCTGAGTTACGTAACCCATACCCGGCTCGTTGGACTGGAGCTTCCACCATAACTCGACAAGCATTTAAATATTAGGCGCTGAAGTACAGATTATTGACTACCTACTTCTGCTTTGTGCGCAAAGCGGAAGTTGGCCGATTCAAAATGTAATGGCACCCATGAGCGAGAAGCAAACGTTAGAGGAGCCTCCGTTGTAGACTAGCTATCTGATCGTATACCGGTCGTTCAGATAACCACGATCCACTGCCAATTTCTGTCACTCTGGTCAGTTTACTTACTAGCCCAACAAGGCACACTACAGACTTTTACATTAGCAAGGATGCTGATGTTAGCTGCTGAACAACGCACCTATCAACGCCACCGTCCAGAGCAAACATTGCTCTATCAGCTTGTTGAGAAACATTACCCTGCCTTCGCAGAGATGATGCAATTTCAGGGAAAGCCATTGCCATACCATGTGTTCAAAGAGTTTGAAGAGTTTCTCAAGTGTGGTCGACTTGAGCATGGATTTCTGCGCGTAGTCTGTGATTACTGGCAACTCATGCAGAGCGCCACCACTCACAGAATCACTGCATACCACGCAGATTGATGACTATGAAATCCAGAAAGATTTTGATTTTGGCGCTTAAGAGCGCTACCACCAATACAGCTTGAACACTTATATGTTGAGGTACTTTTTTTCACGTATCATGAACACATTTACAGTACCAATGGCCTGCCTATTTTTTGTCTTGACGACACTCTCTCGGTAATTTCCTCCTGTTGTTGAATCTGTAACGCATGAAACAAGCATTAAAACCAGCTGCCATAAAGAATAGTAAATAGTGGTTGTTTTAATTTTACTCAAAGCCTTCGGTTATCCGCCTGCAGACACGGTGAACAAACGAGTCCTGAGATAAAGAAAAAGGAAAGCAGTACCAAACATGCTTTCCTTTTTTATTCGGTTTGAAGTTAATCTTTACTTCAGAAGATCAACGATAGCTTTGCCTACACCATGAGCGCTCGTCGGGTTTTGACCTGTGATGACGCGGTCATCGACGATGATAAGCTCTTGCCATGGCTGCACTTTCGAGTAACGCGCTGCGCCACGAGCCAAAGATTCTTCCAATAAGAATGGGATGTCGTTGATGGTGCCAAAATCAATCTCTTCTTCGCGAGTAAAACCAGTCACTGACTTAGATGCAAGCAGCTTCTCACCATTGCTCAGCGTAATTGGTAGTAGGGCACCCGGGCCATGACAAACTGCTGCGACAATACCGCCATCTTCATAGTGCTTTGCCGAGATCTTAGCGAAGTCTTCGTTGTTTGCTAGATCTGAAAGCAGACCAAAGCCACCTGGGTAGAAGATAGCATCGTAGTGATCTCCATTGATTTGCGATACAGGAATGGTGTTGTTCACGCGGTTTTGGAAATCATCATCCGCCAAGATTTTTGCGTTTACTGCATCGCCTTCGATGTCTGTTCCGTATAGAGGAGCCTGGCCACCTTTGATAGAAGCTAAGTCGTAATCAAAGCCGGCATCCAATAATTCGCTCAAGGCATGCGTTAGCTCTGGCGCGTAAGTTCCGTTTGCTTGGTCAGTTTCACCTAGTGTTGCGTGGTTTGTAACGATAATCAGTACTTTCTTCATGATGGTGTCCTTTTAAGGTGGTGTGTATTTGTTGAATACCTTCATACTAATTGCTAAACATATGGTTGATAATAAGCTTAATCTGCAAAACATTATTGCTAAATAGCAAAGGTGGTTATGGAAAGTTTCGAGGGTATTAATGAGTTTGTTACGGTTGCGGAGAGCAAAGGGTTTTCTGCCGCGGCAAAACAGTTGGGATGCAGCACCAGTCACGTGAGTCGCCAAGTCACGAGGTTAGAAGAGCGGTTAGGTGTCGCTCTTCTAGCGCGTTCAACAAGAATGGTGAGTTTGACTGAGGCTGGGCAGGCGTATTACCAACAGTGTAAGGAGTTAGTGATTGGGCTTCAGCAAGCAAATGAGACCTTAACCACACGGCAGACACAATTAAGCGGCGTACTAAGAGTCAGTGCTGCAGGTGCATTTTCTGAAAATCATGTCGCTCCCGCTTTGATGGCGTTTGGTAAACAACACCCCAATCTCACGGTAGAGATTAACTTCAACACCAGCATGGTTAACTTTATTGAAGACGGCTTTGATTTTGCGATTCGTTATGGAAGGCTCAGTGATTCGGGTTTAATCGCAAGAAAGCTGGTAGACCGTCCAATGGCAGCGGCTGCAAGTCAGAGCTATATTGACGAACATGGCTTACCAACGCACCCGGAGCAGCTTAAACATCACAGCTGCATCATCACAAACAAAGACGTTTGGCTGTTTGAGAAAGACGGACAGCTGTTAGACGGAGTGAAGGTACAAGGTCGATGGAAAAGTAATAATGTCCACACGGTTCTGCAAGCCTGTACCGAAGGTTTAGGTATTGCCTATTTGCCAAAGAGTAGCTTTAACGATGCTATTTCTTCTGGGCGTTTAGTACCGATACTTGAACCCTATTGGGGCAGTGGCAATAGTAGCTGGATTGTGTACCAAAACCGGCATTTCCTGCCATTAAGAGCGAGGTTGGCTATCGATTTTTTACTCGAATACTTCGCTGGCTGGCAGGAGTAAATTGGACGCTTTTTTACCATGTTCGAGCACCTTTCTGCGGCCATATATTTACTAGGTTGTGTCGCTAGGATTGTGTATTGGTTTGATTGTTAAACATGCTCTTTTTAGAAGGCGCCATCACCCAAGCAGATGCAAAAATTAAGTTCAGTCGGGTTAAAGCCCCGAGTCACACCGATATGGAGCATCTTGTTCATGTCATCAGTCACAGAATTGCCGCATACTTGGAAAAGGCAGGGTTAATTGAGCGAGATGTAGACAGGGCTTTTTTGGCTTTTCCGCTAGAAGACGAAGATGGACTTTTGCACTTACAAGCTTCCTCAGTGAACTATCGCATTGCTGTGGGCAAAGGTATAGGCAAGAAAGTATTTTCGCTGCAAACGTTGCTTGCAAAAGATGAAGATAACTATGGGCAATTGGCAAAAATAAACGGATTTAGTTTACATGCGGGAGTGTTCGCTGACACCCATCAAAGCGATAAGCTAGAGCGTCTTTGCCGATATATCGCAAGGCCTGCTCTCAGTGAAAAACGACTAAGCCTCACCTCCACTGGTAACGTCAGATATGAACTCAAGACGCCCTACAAAGACGGAACCACTCATTTTTTTCGTCGATTGACTTCATTGGTAAGCTGGCAGCATTGGTACCACCACCTAGACTCAACCTCCCCCGTTTTTACGGGGTATTCGCTCCCAATGCTAATGTACGCGCAGAGGTCACGGCGTCGAGACGCGGAAAGAACAGTCCTCTTTTAGCCGAGCACCTAAAAGACTCTGACAAACCTTATCATGCAGAGCGCCACCACTTACGGAATCACTGCATACCACGCAGATTGATGACTATGAAATCCAGAAAGATTTTGATTTTGGCGCTTAAGAGCGCTACCACCAATACAGCTTGAACACTTATATGTTGAGGCACTTTTTTTCACGTATCATGAACACATTTACAGTGCCAATGGCCAGCCTATTTTTTGTCTTGACGACACTCTCTCGGTAATTTCCTCCTGTTGTTGAATCTGTAACGCATGAAACAAGCATTAAAACCAGCTGTCATAAAGAATAGTAAATAGTGGTTGTTTACTTATACTCTTGCACCGCACCGGTTGATCTTGCCTCACTCCGCTGAGTACCAAGCTTGTAATTATGATTTTTTTTGCCCTTCTTCCAAACGGGCAAGCCTGAGCGACATTCGCCGGGCGACAATCTGAAAGAGGAGTAAAACATGGCAAACGTATTTATTGTCGGTGCAGCAGGTAAAGTGGGTTCACGTTTAGTGAAGCGGTTAAGTGACAACGACCATCAGGTCACGGCCATGCACCGGAAGCCGGAACAAAGCGAGAGTCTGAACGGGCTGGGAGGGAAACCCTGCCTTCTCAGTATCACAGATGCCAGCGTCGACAGCTTAGCTAAAGCAATGAAAGGCGCTGATACCGTGGTGTTCTCCGCCGGTGCCGGTGTGGAGTTAACGAATGCCGTTGACGGTGAGGGACTGGAAAAATCGGTAGATGCCGCGCAGGCTGCCGGTGTGAAGCGTTTCATTCTTGTTTCGGCATTCCCGGACGCTGGCCGGGGCAAACATATATCAGAAACCTTTGAAAACTACATGCGGGTGAAGCGTCTGGCAGATGTGTATCTGGCGCAAAGTAAACTGGACTGGGTCATCCTCCGGCCAGGCACGCTTACGCTGGAAGAGGGAACCGGAAATGTAAATGCCGGGCTCGCCATTAAATATGGTGATATTTCAAGGGATGATGTGGCTGAAACGCTGCTGGCTATTATCGAAAATGAGGGGATCAGCCGTAAAATTATTGAGCTGACTGAAGGCGAAACCCCCGTCAGGGAAGCCATCGCGTCGGTTCCGGCCTGATTATGGAAATTAAGAAGTAAATCATGATGTCTCTCTGCACCTGCGCAGCAATGCACAGGTGCAGAGAACACAGCATCAGCGCTTAATTATTCTGCAATGATAGCGTCGAAGCCGGCTTTAGAGGCGGCTACAGCATCCATAGGAGAAAGTCCGTCAGGATAGACTTCCTGCTCAATGACAATCCATTCAGCACCACCATCTAAAACTGTCGCACGGTAAATCGCAGACCAGCTTATATCGTCTTTGCCGATAATGGGTAGCAAGTCACTGTCTTCCGGCACATCAGATTTAAAGTGAGTGGTTAATGTTCTGCCGGGATAGCGACGAACGAAAGCAATTGGGTCTTTGTCAGCGTGTACGGTCCAGCCCACATCCTGCTGCAAAATGACTGACTCAGGCGTATGACTGGCAATATAGTCAAAATAGCTGGTATCGCCGTAATTTGCCCATTCCTGAGCATGGTTATGAAAACCAACCTGCATGCCATATGGTGCCAGCGCTTCAGATAAATCAGTAAGTTCCGCAGCGAATGCTTTAACATCATCACCGTTAAATGCGCGGTCATCCCAGGGAATGATCAGAGCATCAATACCCAGCGCCTGATAAAACTCAACGGTGTCTTCCAGATTATCCGTTAACTGCGGAGTTTGCACGTGTGCGCCACTGGCCGTTAAACCAACGGAAGACAGATACGCTTTCAAACCGGCAGGATCGTCTGCGTAGGGACCGAAGTCGCCGGCGAATTCAACACCGTCAAAGCCAAGAGCTGCAAGCTTTTCCAGCGTCCCTTTAAAGTCGTCTTTCAATGCGTCTTTCACCGACCACAGTTGCACGCTGATTTGCGGAGCAACAAAAGCTTGTTCTGTCTCCGGGGCTGTAACCTGTGCAGCCGGTTCAGATGCAGTTTGCTTGTTCTGAGCGGGTTGTTCACTGCAACCACCCAGCAATGCCGTTGCGCCCAGGCCAATAGCCAGTGCTACTGGAGAGAGTCGCTTCATTGTTTTAGTCATCATAGTCGTCCTGATTTGAATTCTTTTACTGCGTAATCAACTGCTCTGGCAGTAATTGCCATAAAGGTTAACGAGGGATTTCCCACGCCAGTAGAACAGAAACTGGCACCGTCTGTAACAAATAAATTCGGTACGTCATGAGCCTGGTTATAGCCGTTTAAAATGGAATCTTTCGGGTCCCGGCCCATTCTGGCTGTTCCCACTTCGTGAATAGCCAGGCCCGGCGCCTGACCCAGAATACGCTGTTCAATATTATTGAAGCCGGCTTTTTCCATCATCGAAGAGGCCACTTCCAGCGCACTTTGCATCATGGCGTTTTCGTTATCTGACCACTTGCAGTTAATATTTAACTGAGGAATGCCCCATTTGTCTTTTTTGGTACTGTGCAGCGCCACCTGATTATCGTGACGGGGAAGCATTTCACCCTGCGCCTGCAGGCCAATTCCCCAGCCGCCAGGATTATGTAACAGTGACTTAAAGGACTTTCCAAAACCATCCATACTGCCCATTGACTGCCAGTCAGCACGGGATGCACTGCCAGCTAACGCATAACCCCGTTTGAAGTCTTTATGGTAGCGGCCGGGTTCATAATGGAAGTTAGGAATATACAGCGATGCCGGTCTGCGGCCGGAATAATATTCTTCTTCATAGCCGTCAATGCTGGCTGTTACCAGTGCATTGTAATTGTGGTCCATCAGATAATGGCCAAGTACGCCGGAGCTGTTAGCAATACCGTCGGGGAATTGTTTAGATGTGCTGTTCAGCATGATCTGAGTGGTCCCCAGAGTGGAAGCACATAAGAACACCACTTTGGCGTAATATTCCCGCTGTTTCAGGGTATCGTTGTCGATAACACGTACACCCTTCACGCGATTGGTTTTCTCATCATATATCAGGCTTTCCACCACGCTGTTTGGGGCAATGTATAGATTACCTGTTTTGGCTGCAGCGGGCAGGGTAGCGCTTTGTGTTGAGAAGTAAGCACCCAGCGAGCAGCCTTTCTGACATTCGTTTCTTGCCATGCACTGTGCACGGCCCATTTCCAGATGGATTTTCTGAGGCTTTGTTAAATGGGCGCAACGGCTTATGATGACCGGTTTGTCCGGCTCTGCTTCCGCCATTTTAGCGGTGAAATCCAGCTCGGGTTTTGTCATTTCAAACGGCGGTAAGAATACGCTGTCCGGCAATTGTGGCAGGTTCGCCGCAGCTCCGCTGATCCCCACGAACTTTTCTACATACTCATACCAGGGCGCTAAATCCTTGTAGCGGATGGGCCAGTCATTGCCGTGGCCATCTTTCTTATTTGCTTCAAAGTCGAAGGCACTCATACGGTATGACTGACGGTGCCAGAGTAACGATTTACCCCCCAGCTGATTAGCTCTGATCCAGCTGAAATCCGTCCCTTCCTCTGTACTGTAAGGATAATCTTTATCGTTACCAAAGAAGTGTTTTGTCCCGTCATGGAAGGCGTAACACTGCTTTTGGATTTTGTATTGCTCATCAGTAAGTTCTTTTGCCACCTTGGTACGGTTGGCATATTCCCAGGGCGGTACGGCTTCTGAGATATAGTCTTTGCGGTGCTCAACGACACGGCCACGCTCTATCATAAGCGTTTTCATGCCTTTTTCGGTCAGCTCTTTTGCCGCCCAGCCTCCGGTAACGCCTGAACCAATTACGATGGCATCGTAAACTTCTGAAGATTCATCTATATACATTTCTTTGTTCATTTCGGTACTTCCGGCTAGTAATAAGCTTTAGAGCTGTAAGCGCTGCCCACAGAGGCAAGTGGCACCGAGCCCTTGAAACCGCCGGGTAAAGGCAGGTAGGTCAGTTCTTTTGTCGCGCCCGGCTGAGATGTGTAATAACCAAACACGATCAGGCTTTTAAGGAACTTGAACGTGCCCTTTTGAGCGGCAGAAAAGGGGGCTTCTGCTTTCTCCAGGGCAGTTAACAAGCGCAATTGGGACGCTTCGTTCAAGAGGAAAAACTGCTTAGCGCCAAAGGATGTGGCGTTCTTATCAATGCTGGCAAGCAGTGCGATAGCTGACTGTTGTTCATCTTCGCCGTACACCACGCTTAACTGATGATCGATAAAGTGGTGACACATGACCTCAGCAGCACCGGGGGTGCTGGTTTGAGGAATAGTCAGCGCGCAAATCCGGCGCAGGGTTTCTAATGCATTGACGCTCAATAATGCCGGTGATGCCGCAGTGGCATCGCCTCTGAAGTGTTGAGCGGCAGCGATGGCATTGCCGCTTAACAGGGAAGTTGCGCCAATGCCCCCTACAGCGGTAAGTGTTTTAAGAAGTTGTCTTCTATTCATCATGGGTCCTGAAAATCCAACTGGTGTCCGGAACGTTTTATTTTTGTGATGCTGTGTAAATTGATTTAACAATTTGCGGAGTACCTTAGCGTATTTATGTAACCGGTTTCAATAATTTCTATGTTTCGTTGTTATATTTCATTTTAACTTATTGAATAATATATCTTTATTGATGGCTGTTGTGGTTTTTGTTGCTGATAACGGTTTCTTTAATTGAATAGTGTTCCGTAGTTTCGTCTTAAAAATAATACCATTCATCGCGGAGCCTTTTAGGCTTAATCCGCCTTTTGATGGCATGAAAAACCACCTTTTTAATAAGGCTGATTTTAGTTAAGTTTTTGAATTATAGCGTTTTTTAAATTGTGTAAATTACGTGAGTATACTGCCTCCAATTTAGGTTGTGCTGTAAAATTGCTGTTATTGAAAAGTAAATTTTAATGTAATAGATTGCCTCTGATGAAAACGGTTACATTACGGGTGTGGTATCGGGAGGACACGAAATTGCACCCTTTTTAAGAAAATTTTTCGCAATTAGGGACCAGAGATGAAAGAGACATTTGACGGAAAACATGGCGTGAAACGTTCGGTGTTGGCATTGTGCGTACTAGCGGCCATCCAACCTGTAACAGCCTTCGCACAAGAGACAGAAGTACCTGATGACAGTGATATCGAAGTGATTAACGTCAGCGGTATCCGTGGCTCTCAGGAAGCTTCCATTTTCAACAAACGAACTGCAGCCACTGTTGTAGACTCTATTGCTGCAACCGATATCGGTAAACTGCCGGATGTAACAATTTCAGACTCTTTGCAGCGTATTTCCGGTGTGCAAATTCGCCGTACTGCGGGCGAGGGTGGTTCACTCAATATCCGGGGATTACCTCAAGTAGTCACTCAGCTGAACGGTGAACAGTATCTTGGTGCAAACTCTGTTGTATCCACTCAACCTAACTTCAGCGATATCCCGTCACCTCTGTTCCGTGGTGCTGATGTATTTAAAAATGCCACAGCCAATCTGGGCAATGCCGGTATCACCGGTACTGTTAACTTAAAAACTTATCGTCCGTTTGATTTTGAAGAAGGCTCTACCTTCAGCGGTGCAGCAGAAATGCAACGTGGCGATGAAACTAAAAAGAACGATCCTAATTTATCTGCGTTGTATAACTGGCAGAACGGCGATGTGGGTTTCATGATCTCCGGTACCTACGCCAATGTGAATCTGGCGAACTCGTATAATGGTATCAATACCGGCAGCCCGGGCGATGCCGGCTGGACCGACCGCACCAGTGCAGCGGAAGTTGGCGTGGACGGCCGTGATGGCCGCGTTACCTTAGGTTCACAAGGTTTTTCTGCCTGGAATCAGGGCACTGAACGTGAGCGTCTGGGTCTGAATACATCCATGCAGGTAGATTTGGGTGAAGGTTTTGTTTTCACCGCAGATGTGTTCTATACCGAGCAGGAAGAATACAACCGTAAAGTCGGTTTAAGTGCGACCAACAAGTGGGGCCCCCGCGGCTGGTTTACGCCAACACAGGAGCGTGCCACCGGTGCAATGATTGACGGCGGCGAAATGTATTCCTGGCAAACGGCTGAGCTGTATCCGTCACGTCTGAAGTCATTCACTCAGAACGATGTGTACAACAACAGTTCTACCAACATTAACCTGCAATTAGATTACGATAACGGCGGCGCATTCAGTGGTCAGTTCCGTGCAATTATCGGGCGTGCCTCGCAGGAACACCGTCACGGTTATAACGAAGGCGATATGACCAACGGGTCAACCACGCTGGGTCGTACAACTAACCTGGTTCCGTCTGACAAGTGCGGACCCGATGATGTGGTTGTGGGCGATGACGGCGGCTGTCTGCAAGCTATTAATGCTATGGGCTACAGCGAAAATCCGCATTTGACTTATGACACTACCGGTGAGCACCCTGTGTGGAGCGGCTTTGACCGTTCACTGGCCGGCGGCCTGGGTGACGGCGCGACCATCGCAGATTACATGGGCAATTTGTCCAGCTACAACATTGGCGCTTTCAGCTCTGAGAACAATGAAAACTCAGAAGGCGACATCAACGCCTTTAGCATGAAAGGCAAATATTTGTTCGACAGCGGTTACGTGACCAGCATCGAAGGCGGTATCCGCTATGGTAAACGCAGCGCAGACTACGAGCGTTATCACCTGTTTTCACCGGTACAAACCGCCGGCTGTATGGCACAGTGGAAAGCGACAGACGTATTGCTGAATGCTGATGCGCCAGCGTGTTCAGACGGCGAGATGGTAAACGGCGAATTCATGCCTTATGCCGCTCTGGAAAGCATTCCTCTTGATCAGTACAACAACGTGGTACAGGTCACAGACTTCGGTCCTGTCTCCGGTATTCCTGCAATTTGGGCGGTTGATCCTGCAGATTACGATGATCCTGAAGCCTTCCATAACCGTGTTTTCGGTGAGTCGGTAAAACAAATCGTTCCCGGTTCCAGCTTCAGCGCTGATGTGGCTGAGCTAAGCTACTTCCTGCAGGCAAACTTCGAAGGTATGGACGGTTTAATGACTGGTAACGTGGGTATTCGTGTTATTGAAACTGACCTTACTGTGAAGCAGAACATTGCCGGTGACAACCTGCCTTATAGTGGTACCGCTATTGATACAGGCGATGTGGTTTCAAGCCGTGACTATACTGATGTGTTACCAACACTGAACCTGTCTTACAGCATCACGGACAACGTAATTGCACGTTTTGCTTATTCAGAAAACATGACACCGCTTAACCTGAATCAGTACGGTGAAGGTTTAACGTTAAGCAATGCGTTAGATTCAGTAGAAGGCAGCCCGACACAAGGTCAGTTCATTGTGACCGGTGGTAGCCTAGCTGGTAATCCGCAGCTTGATCCATGGCGCTCGACTAACTACGACGTGTCGTTAGAATGGTATCCCGGTCAGGCCAGTATGGTATCTGCTGCACTATTCCGTGTTGAAATTGACAGCTTCACTGTGAACCAGACGGTAGACATGGAAATGCCTGATGCGGACGGTATCGTGCGTCGCAGCGTACCAATCACTACGCTGGTTCAGGGAGACGGTGGTACGCTGGAAGGTTTTGAAATCGGTGCGAAAATCGCGTTCAGTGACTTCATCGAAGGTGAGTCTCTGTTAGCCAGCTTCGGTATGGATACTAACTTCACTTATTCACCCAGTGAAGGTTCCGGTACTGACATTTACGGCGAAGAGAATATGTTTAACGACAACTCTGAGCGTCAGCTTAACGTTATCGGCTGGTATCAGGGCGACCGTTTTGAAGCACGTATTGCTTACAACTACCGCAGCGAACGCTTAGCCGGTCAGGGTGGTTGGGGAGCACTGAACCTGTATCAGGCACCGACATCTTATGTGGACATTTCTGCCAGCTACGACATTGATGAGAATTTCTCTGTGTATGCGCAGGGCTCGAAC
The DNA here is from genome assembly GCF_036864475.1 of Alteromonas sp. S005. Classification (NCBI taxonomy): domain Bacteria; kingdom Pseudomonadati; phylum Pseudomonadota; class Gammaproteobacteria; order Alteromonadales; family Alteromonadaceae; genus Alteromonas; species Alteromonas sp. S005. Next base: position 47,464 of record NZ_JAZETN010000012.1, read on the forward strand.
ATCACTGGCGAGTACGAAGACTATTACCTGCAATGGGAAGATCAGTACGCCTTCCAGAACTACTATGAAACGCGCTACATCGTGGGCGTAAGAGCGAAGTTCTGAGCTTAAGCAGAAAGTCGTGAAGCGGGGGTACGATTAGTACCCCCGATGTTTTACACTGCATGAATTATTAAAAAAGCGTGAAGGGAGTTTGTTGAATTCCCTTACCATTCCAGCGTAGAAAGTATCGACTATGGCCACTATCCGTGATGTTTCCAGAGAGTCAGGCTTATCAATAGCCACCGTTTCAAGAGCTATCAGTAACCCTGAAATGGTCTCAAAGCAAAGTCTCCGCCGTGTGAATCAGGCGATAGAGAAATTGCAGTACCGGCCAAATCTCACCTCTCAAAAATTTCGCTTACAGCGCACTAACACCATTGTGGTGCTGGTACCTAACATTGCTAACCTGTTTTTCGCGCAGCTAATCAGTGGCGTTGAAGATACGGCTGCAAAACATGGTTTTAATGTGTTGCTCGGTGATACCCGTGACAGTGCCAGCCGGGAGCAGGAATTTATTCAACTGGTGGAAACCCGTCAGGCGGACGGATTAATTCAGCTGACTCCCCACAATGACAAAGCTGTTTTGCCTATTAAAGATGTAAAAGCCGTGAATGCGGCTGGCTCTGCCGGTACCCCTTACTATTCTGTTCGCATCGACAATGAAGAAGCCGCAGCCAAAATGGTGACGTATCTGGTCAGTCAGGGCCACCGCCGAATCGGTATGATTTCCGGCCTGAAAGACAACCTTCACTCCATGGCCAGGCAGGATGGCTATAAACAGGCGCTGGAAAATGCCGGCATTGCCTTTGATGAAGAGCTGGTGGTTGAAGGCGACTTTTCGTTCTGGTCCGGATTTAATGCAGTGAAGCATTTCGTCAACATGGATGAGCAGCCTACGGCGCTTTTCTGTGCTAACGATGAAATGGCAATCGGTGCACTAAAAGGCTTAAAAGAGAAAGGTCTGAAAGTACCGGATAACATTTCTGTCACCGGCTTTGACGATCTGGATATGGCCAATTACTGCGATCCTCCGTTGACCACCATCAGGCAGCCTGCTGTGAGAATGGGGGAAGAAGCTGCCGAATTGCTGTTCCGCATAATTGAAGGTGAACAGCCGAAACTTACCGAATACATTTTACCGTTTGAAATCATTATCCGGGAAAGCACGCGGGCGGTTAAATAGCACTCTTCTTGCTGCGTGCACGCCGGTTAACCTCAGGAAATTGAAATGAAAAAAAGCCTCTTGTGCATGACACTGTCCATTGTCATGTCAGTGCATGCATCCGCAGCAGAAATAGCGACGTTATTTACTGATCACATGGTGTTACAGCGTGACAAACCGGTCAATGTGTGGGGCACAGGTGCGCCCGGCGAAACTGTCCGTGTTGTGATAAATAACGTGGAACAAACCACAACGGTAACAGCTTCCGGGAACTGGACCCTTTCGTTACCGGCACAAGCAAAAGGCGGCCCTTATACTCTTTCTGTGCAGGGTGATAATACCTTGTCATTTGATGATGTGTGGTACGGCGATGTGTGGATTGCCGCCGGGCAATCCAACATGGAATGGGATTTAAAAGACCACGTTACAGGTAATGAAAAAGCACTGGCTGAAGCCGGTAATGCACGCATTCGCCTTTATGATGTGCCAAATACCCTGTCGCCGGAAGTGCAGACCACATTGCCTGAGAGCAAGTGGCAGGTCGCCAATGCCAGCACTGCGGGTGCATCCTCTGCCGTGGCCTGGTTTTTTGCTGAAAAAGTCTCATCAGAAGAAGATGTGATGGTGGGCATTATTGAAACTAACTGGGGCGGCACACCGGCTGAAGCCTGGATTGATTTGGCGACGGTTGAAACTGTGCCCGGCTACCGGGAACAGGCTGAAGCAGTAAAACGCAACCCTGACTGGGCAAAAACGCTGCGTGACAACGACACGCGAAATACCGAAAAGTGGCGCCGCATCGACAGTGAAGCCGTAGCATTGGCTACCGGTGCGGCTGAGGTTGATTATGATGACAGTCAATGGCCTGAAGTCACCCTGCCGAACAGTACACCGTTTACTGAATTTACCTGGTTGCGGCATACCTTCACGCTTACAGATGATGATCTGTCGAAATCTGTCACGATTAATGTGGGTGACATTGTTCAGAACGCTTTTGTGTTTATTAACGGTCACGTAGTTGCGAAAGAAGACTGGCGCAATGGTGATTCACTGCATCACCTGCCTGAAAAGTGGCTGCGGCGGGGAAAAAACGTATTCGCTATCCGGGTGACGAACGACTGGGATAACAAAGCCTATGTGGGCCGGCCGGCACAAATCTGGCGCGAAGTCGGCTCTGAGAAAGTTGATATATCCGGACAATGGCGGGGCACTAATACCATTGAACCCCCTGTTCCTGAGGTTGAAAACTACACCTTCACTCCCGGGTTTTTGTATAACGCGATGATAAATCCCTTGCTACCTTACCGGGTAAAAGGCGTTATCTGGTATCAGGGCGAAAGCAATGTCGATCGTCAGGAATACTACGCAGACTTATTTAAAACACTGATCAGGACATGGCGCAAAAAGGCGGATGGCGACACATTGCCATTCCTGTTTGTGCAGCTTTCAGCATTTTTGAAACCACAGGCCTTACAGCCCGACAGTGCATGGGCTTACCTGCGGGATGCACAAAAAGAGACGTTATCTCTGCCGGATACTGGCATGGCTGTGTCCATTGATGTGGGTAATCCGGACGACATTCATCCTAAAAACAAGCGGCCTGTGGGCGAGAGGTTATGGCGTCAGGCGGCCCGGCAGGCGTACGGCCATCAGGATACCGTAACGTCAGGGCCGGACTTTTCAGGTATGGATATTAAAGGCGATAAAGTGACGTTACGTTTCAGCAATGCTGAGGGCCTGACAACAACAGAAGGTAACGCACCTGCAGGCTTTATTATCGCCGGTGAAGATAAGCGGTTCTTTCTTGCTGACGCGGAACTGGACGGTGAGACGATTATATTAACTAATGCGAATGTGAAGAAACCTGTTGCCGTGCGTTATGCCTGGGCTGCTTATCCGGTCGTAAATCTGGTGAACGGGGAAGGCTTACCCGCAGTACCCTTCAGAACGGACAACTGGACCGCTTCATCGGTAACCGCAGGGCAGTAGCGTCACACCGTTTGACGGGTTACATTCGTTAATACATTGTTTATTGACGACAACCGGTTTCAAAAAGGTAAAATGGTGACTGAGCCTCACCGGCCCTAATGGAACATGCTATGAAGTTGTCGTCTTTTGACGTTCTCGTCATTTCTGGCTATCTCTGTGTTGTCATTCTGCTTGGAATGGGAATAGCCAGATTTAACAAAAAAAACACAACAGATTATTTTCTCGGCCAGAATAAAATCCCCTGGCCGTTCCTCGGGCTGTCCAATGCCTCAGGTATGTTCGATATCAGTGGTACCATGTGGATGGTGTACCTGCTTTTTATCTATGGTTTGAAAAGCGTATTCATTCCCTGGCTCTGGCCCAGCTTTAACCAAATTTTTCTTATGATTTTCCTTTCCATCTGGCTGCGCAGGTCGGGTGTGATGACGGGGGGAGAATGGATACGGTTCCGGTTTGGCGAAGGGCGGGGTGCCACGCTGAGCCATATCATTGTTGTTGTATTTGCTTTGATCAGTGTGCTGGGGCTTCTTGCTTACGGATTCACCGGCATCGGCAAATTCGCTGCGGCCTTCCTGCCCTGGCAGTTAAGTGAAGATGTCAGGGTTAACGAAATGCTTTACGGCGCTTTGATCACCGGGTTTACTGCGCTTTATGTTGTCCGCGGTGGCATGGTGAGTGTGGTCTACACAGAGGTGTTACAGTTTTTAGTCATGACCGCGGCCTGCATTGCCATCGGTGTGATTGCAATGATGCAGGTTTCTCCGGATATGCTGGCTGCGGTGGTGCCTGAGGGATGGACATCACTGTCGTTTGGCTGGCAACTGGATTTGGATTGGCAAACGTTGTTGCCTGAGGCTAATGAACGGATTGCCGGTGACGGCTATTCACTGTTTTCGCTTTTTATCATGCTGGGGCTTTTCAAAGGCATTTTGCAAAGTCTGGCCGGGCCGGCGCCTAACTTTGATATGCAGCGTATTCTTGCTGCGCGCACACCATCAGAGGCGGCTAAAATGAGCGGTTTTGTCAGTATTGTACTGTTATTTCCCCGCTACATGATGGTCACCGGGCTCACCGTACTGGCGCTGGTTTATCTCACGCCGGCTTTAAAACAAATGAACAGCGCTGCAGATTTCGAGCAAATATTACCGCTGACCCTGGCCAATTTTATTCCGTCAGGTCTGCTGGGGCTCATTATTGCCGGGCTGCTGGCAACTTTCATGTCTACCTTTGCTGCCACATCAAACGCCGCGCCGGCCTATGTGGTCAACGATATTTATAAACGCTACATCAATCCTGATATACCGGAAAGAAAGGCGCTGAAACTCAGTTATCTGGTGTCTGTTCTTTTCGTCGTCTGCGGTTCGTTACTCGGGCTGTTTGTACCGTCACTCAACAGTATGGTGATGTGGCTGGTGTCTGCGCTATACGGCGGTTATACGGCAGCGAATGTGCTGAAGTGGTACTGGTGGCGTTTCAACGGTATAGCATTCTTTTGCGGCATGACGGCGGGAATTATTCTGTCAGTCTTTCTTATGCTTACGGACATTCAGCCGTTCTATGCATTCCCGTTTTTATTCGGTTTTTGCTTACTGGTGTGCGTTGGCGTCAGCCTGCTCACCCAACCGGATGATATGGAGGTGCTGAAGGTGTTCTATCAGAAAACCCGTCCCTGGGGCTGGTGGCTACCAGTCGTGCGGGCACTGCAGGAAGATGGCGTCGCAATAACGGCGAACAACCAGTTTAAAAAAGATGCCGCTAATGTGGTGGTGGGTGTTATCTGGCATACATCATTAACCGCAGCACCAATCTTCATGGTCATTAAAGCCTGGGAACCCTTTGTTGTCAGCCTGTCTGTGATAGCTCTGTGCACTGCGTGGCTAAAAATATTCTGGTGGGATCCGCTGAAGCGCACGGCGGAGTGACTGGCGCAGAGACTTTCTCTGCGCGCAGCATGAGTAAGGCGGTTACTTAACGCGGTAGAAATGCAAGACGACGCTGTTGGCTTTTCGCATACTGGTGGACACGATAACTGACTTATTCAGCCAGGCGTTGGGACTGTCTGAAGCGACTTCCAGTTTTGCGGCAGTACGCATATAGTAAGACGCTGCAGGCATGTCTTCTCCTTTAGCCAGTCTGGCCAGCACTTCAGGTGAAGCGGTGCGGATCCCTTCATTATGCACATAGATGATTTCGCCGGAGTCGGTTTGCAGGCTGTAATCCGCCACCAGATCAGCGGTTCCGTCCTTTCTCACTGTCTGCCAGTCGGCGCCGCCTTCCAACACCTTTCCATTGAGCTCGGGGCCGCGAAATTCACCGCCATTAATGCCGATAATCCGGCGTTTACCGTATCGTGTCTCACCGACTTCAAGGGGCGGATCAAGTGTTACAACGGCTTCAAAAAGAAACTCAAACTCCGGAGCAGGAATGTCGGCATACTGAGGTGAAGCTTTTGCATTGGCTGCCAGAGGAAACAACGAGAATGTTATGATGGCGGCAGACAAGTATTTCTTGAGTAGCGAAGTCATGGATATGTCCTTATTATTTGATGGTTTTTCAGGCAGTTTCATAGTGCCAGAGTTTGAAGTTTATGCAATCAGGGTGGGTCTATGACTGAAACGGATCCGGGCAAATTATTCAGTCCATTCACCGTTGCACGCTGTGTTCAGGGTTATTACCCCATGCTCCACGACCGGTAGTGCAACTTTATGCTGAAGCGAAAATTGTGATTGTCGGACAGGCATCCGGCATCAAAGCTCACGAAAGCCACCAGCCCTGGAATGACGCCAGTGGCGATAAACTTCGCCTCTGGCTCGGGGTGAACCGGTCAGCATTTTATTCGTCTTTATTTACTCACCTGCCCATGGCATTTTGCTTTCCGGGCTACAAGAATGGTGCAGATGCACCACCGCCTAAAATCTGTTCTGCCACCTGGCACAAACCGGTTCTCGATCAGTTGTCCCCTGAACTCATGATCCATATCGGGCGCTACTCACAGCAATATTATTTTCCAGAGTACAAAACGTTAACTGATGCTGTAGAACAAACAGCATCATCAGGTTCGGATGCTATGGTGCTACCCCATCCGTCAGGCCGCAATAACCGCTGGCTGGCGAGGAATCCCTGGTTTGAAAAGAGGGTGCTGCCTTTACTCAGAGAGAAGGTTGCAGCGATCCTTGCCTGACGCTCGTCACAGGCCGGCCAGGCTGGCTTGTATGATGAAAACGTATGAAACCACATATCCATGTTGATCACCGGGCATTTTTCCTTCCCGCATAGCTAATTAGATTTAAGTCTAATTTCCGGTGTTGTGTCCACCGGACAACTGACCTGCCGGTTTATAAAAAAGGAACGAACATGGATGCACAATATCACCCCGGACTGTTGCGCTCTCACTTGGCGTCGCATTCATTGCTTCCCTGACGGCGCTGGATATGGCGGGACGCCTGCGTGCGACTAAATGCATCGCCTCACATTTATGGCTGACCGGTGGTGCGTTTTCCATTGGCGTCGGGATCTGGTCCATGCATTTTATCGGCATGCTGGCAATGGATATGTCCACCCGGGTGATGTACGACATTCTTCTGACCCTGGTATCTTTTCTGGCAGCCATTCTCACTTCCGGCCTCGCTCTAGCGGTGGTTCGTAATGGTAAACCGACTGCCGGACCGCTGGCGGCTGGTGCTCTGCTGATGGGAACCGGCGTGTGCATCATGCATTACGTGGGAATGGAGGCCATGCAAATGCATGGTGAACTGAGTTATGACCCGTTTATTTTTGCCCGCTCTGTGCTGATTGCTGTAGGCGCGTCTGCTGCTGCACTCTGGTTAGTGTTCAGCCTGAATCCTGTTGCTACTCAACGTCCTTCCTTCTGGTATCGGGTAGCAGCCGGTATGGTGATGTCAGTGGGGATTGCCGGTATGCACTACACCGGTATGGCGGCAACCATTTATCCTGAAGGCATGCATATGATGCCGGTGGATGGCTTGTCTCCCGGCAGACCTCGGCATCAGTGAGCATTATGTTAAGCGCTCTGGTGCTGTCTATTTACGATACTCACCTGACATCGAAAAACGCCCAACTGGCGGCGTCGCTTAGTGATGCAAACCGTGAATTGAAAAGCATGGTCTACCGTGACTCGCTGACTACGCTCCCTAACCGGTTGCACTTCGAAGAAAAAATCGAGGAATTACTGCAACAGGGCAGTGATTCCTTCAGTGTGTTTTTCTGGCTTACTGCACTCAAACTTTTTATCCTGACTCTTAAACCAAAGCACTACAAATACTCCATGCTTTGCTCTCTCGGACTGTCTTGAAGGTGTCATCACTTAAGTTGCCTGTGATAACTTTGGCCTTTGTCGGCTCTCAATTAAAAAATGCTGAGGTTTAACCAAATCTGGTGTAATATTGCACCACCTAATCTCTATTGGAGTAAGTGTGATGCCTCGTCAAAGTATTACTCTGACCGAAAAAAACGATGCGTGGCTCAAGAGTCATGTTGAAGATACGCGAGAATATGCAAACAAAAGTGAACTCGTGAATGATTTGATTCGTCGGGCCAGACGCGCTGAGGAAATAAATCAAAAGCTCGTCACTGCAGAGATGAGTGGATTCATTGAACAATCGCCTGAAGATATGCTGAGAGAATTCAAGGCTGAGTTAAAAAGATAAATGGAAAGCTACAAGTTATCGCTGATTGCCAAATAGGATCTCAGGCGTATTTATACATATGGATTTGTAGAATTTGGCGAACTCCAAGCAGATAAGTATTTCGAAGGTTTTTTTCAGACATTTGAAAAAATTGCGAGTAATCCATCCGCATACCAATCAGTTGACTATATTCGAGAGGGGTATAGACGCTGCGCATATGGCTCAGACAGTATTTACTATCGATACACTGGTATTGAAGTTGAGATAATGGCAATTTTGGGTGGGCAAGAGGTCGTTGACTGGCTCTAAATCAAACCAACAAACAAAACTCGGTGTCTGCTCTTTGTCTGAAGCGGACTTCCGCAAAAGTTATGTCCAACGTCCGCTTCACGCTCATAGCTGCCTGTCAGATGGAGTCAAAACCGACTCATCGAAACTGTGAGATCAGATATGAGCTACTACAAATTATGGTGCTACAAATTATGTTACCCTGTCAGCGCCCCTTAATCGCTTCATATCTAATTAGGCGCTTACAAGGAAAATGCAGCTGATTAGGTAGCATTATTCAGGGCAACTCATGGCTGCAAACCTCTGACCTTGGGTTAGGGTATTACGTCTTGCTCTAGAGGCGGGGCGTTGCGGATCCATCAAGTTTAAAGGGTACGCCCGGCTCTTTGCCTGTTTGTCAGTTTGTGTATAAACATCGTACCAGCATTGGCAGTGCGCCATGGATTTACTATTTGCTAGACACGTAGAGAAAAAGACGCTTTCGGTAAGCTTTTCATCGAGAGCTTCGGTCATCCCAAACAAAAATGGCAATGTGATTTTCGCGTCACAGGCTTGCGCTTTGGCCCAGTTGGTACCATTCCCTTCAACGACTTTTAATAAAATTTGTGAAATTTCAAAGTTTTTGAATAGTTTGTCGTGTTGTACCTTAAGTACTGCTTGCGCGTTATCTAATGCGTCACCGCTAATGGACTTGCATGAGCTTATCAGGTAGTTACTTGCCTGAATGACCTGATAAACTTCCTGAGGCGTGTATTTTCTGCGTTTACCTTTGGATATGTCCTCAATAAGTTGTCTGGGTACACTGTTAATTAATTGAGAAAGCGTGCGCCAATCTTCAATTTGAAGTGCTGTGGCCGCTTGTGGGCAAGCTTTCTTACTAGGATCCTGTTTACAAGCTAAGGCGAGCCCCCTCAAAAGTGCATACTTAGGGCCTCCAGGGCACGTGTTTTCATTTTTACACATGTCCTTGCAACTTCCCCCTAATATTGTTGTGGTATAGCAAGCCCTGTCATTTTGAGACATCGCCTGTATTAGTAGTGCATTTAACTGTCGCCCTTGCTCCTCGATGCCCTCCTCTAAGGCAGACTTGGGTTTTAACTTGTAGTTTCTCCAATATTGTTCAGCTGATGTGGGCATACCAACACAAAATAAATTGGTGTGATCGTTGATGACTCCGGCCTGTTCAAACGGGATGGAGATTGAGATTTCATCTTCGTTGAGTATTTTCCTGATTTCAGTCGGATGTTCAGAAAAATGCTTCAGTTGTTCTGGGGTGGCGACTTCCGCAGTTCTCACCGCAATACATTTACAGTAGCCATCCAGGTTATCCCTTCCCCCTTTGCATTTTGAGTAGAGTGCGAGGGTATCCTCATTTACACCTGCTGCGCAAAAAAGGGGAAATGTGAGCGTTACCACAAAAAATAAAAAGAGTCTGTTCATCTGATGTCCTTTTCAAGATTTACTCAGGTGACAGGGTAACTTATTGTGGATTTTTTGTACAATTAGTGAGTTTTAACGCCCGCTGTTGTGTTGGCTCTGTAAATCTCTCCTAATTAGTTACATTCATAATTAGAGGTTTCGGCTTAAACAATCGCTCATCCACATCAAATAATAATACGTTATCCAGTATACATTTGGTTACCGTAAGTTCCTGCAATGATTGGTCAACGCTTTTTTGCCCCTATAAACGCACTTGATTACGTTGAAGGCATTGTTACGCACTACAACGAAGATAGTGGCTTTGTAACATTAATTACTGATGAGGGTGATTGTTTCAAAGGCTATGAATATCAATTAGAGCCCATAATCGATTAGAGTTTTATCAACGTTATGCAATGACAATATGCTTTTTATTTTATTTACGTTCCAATGTATTCAACCCTTACAGCTCGCATTGTCAGTTTCGAGTTGCCTATAAAACATACGCTTTAACAATGACTTATGAAAGATTTTGCTTATATTTTTCTTGACTGATTTAATAGCGTTGATAGTATTTATTAGAACTCAATTGTACTAAAGGGACTTAATACTTTATCAATCAATGTACATCTTAGCAATAACATCCGTAATTGCTTTCGTGGCTTGGTATAACTTTGTTGGCTGGAAACGTAAATTCCCTCTTAATTTGCAGGAATATTTAGCCAAGAACCCTACAGCGAAGACAAAAAATGGGATAGCTTGCGCTTTTTGTGGTTCAAAATCCCTTCGAAATTTAGGTGCACATAATGCAACAGATAGCCGCCGTCGTGTTAGTTGCAACAGCTGCTCCTCTCCGCTTTATCACGCTAAGCAATAATCTGTGTTGGTTCTTTGCTACCTATAAGCACATTCCTCAATAAAACTGCTACACAGAATTATCAAATAAGGAGAAATAATGGGACTTTTCACAAGTGGGTCCAAAGCTTCACCTAAACTTTATTGGGAACCACTTAAAAACGAAGGTACTTCGGGTGTCCTTAGGCACACATATCGAACTAAGGTACCTGGAGGGTGGTTGCTTAGCGCTAGTGATGCTGATGGTATGGGATTGACTTTTCTGCCCGATCCTAACCATGAGTGGGATGGGAATTCGCTGGAATAAATTATCGGAAACAAACGTTGATACTTACCCGTAAGCTGCTCGCAATGCTCACCCGCTTAATGACGTTGTCACCTCATCACACATTGATAAGGCCATGTGTAAGGAGTGAAGGCTCAACAAATCATGGTTTGTTTTCTATGCCCTGGTATTCGCTGGAGCGATTCCCCGCCTTGTAACACTCTTTGTTACTGGTGCACAACTTCCATTCTCCATAATAATAAAAGGTTCGGTCTAATCGAAACGTATCGCCTTTTCTTTAGCTTCGTTAAACCTGGCTTACAATACCGGCCATTTTCCAAGGTGTCTTAGTCACTACTTTCATCAGTCGAGAAGTTCGCAGCAGTTGTGAAAATACTGCAATCTACTAACGCTTCTGCGCGTGGGTCCCCTTTTCGCTTTCTACATGCCTTTGCCCTATCCCAGCCTTCATTGAAAGCATTCTCGATGAGTAACTTGACTCTATTTCTGTCATTTGGGTTTAATCTAAGCATGAATTCTTCCAAAAACAGGTTTTTGGAGGCAGGTAATGCATTGGAAATCTGTTCTTTTACCGCTCTAACTTCACTGTCGGCACTGACGTTGTAATGCTTTGAGAATAGGAGTTCAAATACCTCATCATAGTTACTGGCATGCAATTCAGCTTTTGCCATATCAATGTTTGCTTTGGTTTGGGGGCTCACATCTATGGTGTCAGTGCGTTTGATACCGCGGTGCTTATAAGCCCGATAGCGATTTTGAAATTGCTTAATTGAGGCCTGGGGTAACCACGCTCGCATAGCCGAATATAGGGCTTTTGGGGCCAGTGTTTGCCATTCTTTTATTGTTACACTGTCAGCATTTACTAGGGCTTCTTTGTCTTTCAGATACGTTGATTCGGGGATGGAAGATAAAAATTTTAATAGGTGATTAGCTAGATAGTCAGACCACAACTCTTGCTCTTTTTGTGCTTTGAACAAGGTGAAAGATTGTTCAAATTCACCTAGCTTTTGAGGCTTAATATGTTTTCTCAACGCGATGAAGCCCATGCTTTTTCCTAACGCTAAAACATCACGCTCGAGCTTGTCTATATTTACGTTGGTAACCTTATCCTTTTCCTGTAAGGTTGATAAGAACGTGTTTAATTGCGCATGTAGAAATTGTTGCCAAAGGCTTTGGTCAGACATTGTTCACCCCTTCTTCTTCTTGTCTCTCATATTACCTTAAAAACAAAAAAGAATGAAAGCGTTACTAGTAACGCTATTTGTGTTACGTATCGTTGTACTAAGAATAAGATATAAATAAAGCGTTACTAGTAACGCAAAAGAGATTTCTTGATCTGCCCTCTCCCCTGCTCTATTATTCAATATAAGTCGAATTATCTTAAATTATAAAAAAGCACCTATTTATGAGCGCAATGTTAATTCATGTAGAAAATGTACCGATGGCGATCGCTGAATCAGATCGAGATCGCGTAATTGGAAACTTACGTGAGTTAAAGGACGATGTATGGGAATTGAAGTCAGAAAATACGAAACGCGCTTATCAGTATGACTTTAATCAGTACCTAGGGTTTTGCAAAGATAATGCATTACCGGCGATGGCCAGTGATGTCAATGTGACTAAAACAACATGTCGTGCCTATCTGGACTACTTGATGTCGACCAAACTGAAGCATCATTCAATACGTCGAAAAATTGCGTCAGTGCGCTATTTCATTGGTGTAAGCGAATTGCCGGACCCGTGGAAACAGTCAAAACTCTTTGCCGAATACACCAACCATAAGATAAATCAAAAGCCCAGTCGTCAGTCTCAAGCCGCGCCTATGCGCCTTGAAATTATTGACGCCATCAATGCAAAACTCGATACGGATCCGCTGATTGGGTTACGTGACGCCGTCATCTTTAATACGGCGATAGACACGATATTCCGAGCATCCAATTTGTTAGCTATTGAGATCCATCACATCGATTTTGCTAAACAACGGATCTTTGCGCCTCGCTCCAAGACCGATAAATCAGGTAAAGGCCAGTACGGCTATATCTCAACAACCACTATCAATCTTATCGACAAATGGCTCACAAGAACGGGCATTGCGGATGGCCCCTTATTGAGAAAATTATCACCCAAGCAAACGGTACAAGATAACGCGATGCAATACCATGCACTCTTGGCCAGATATAAGAATTTAGCGGCAACACTCAATTTAGAATTCAAACCAAGCTGCCATAGTACCCGGGTCGGTGGGGTGGTAACCATGTTTGAACGAGGTATCTCATTAGATCAAATTCAAAAGGCCGGCGGGTGGACAAGTTCAGCTATGCCGATGCATTACGGTGAAGAGTTTGATGTCACAAAGACTGGGATGGCCAATGTACGATAAGACAACAGACTGATTGAAAAATGCTGTCCTAACAACTCACTGGTGACACAAACGGCTGCGCTTTCAAGCGCGGTTATTGCGCTGTTTCAAAATCGTGCTAATTTGGTTATTAATGCATGATAGCGCTAGTAAAATTCCCCTTAAGGAAAAATAGAAAAAAATCTGTTTTTTCACGAAAAAACCAGTGCTGACAGAGGTTTATATTTTATATTCGTTAATCTTACAAAACACTTGTTCAATCGGTGTTCACGTTATTAAGCAAGGGTATACAAAGATGTTTGTAACGTACTGACGGGTATAAAAAAATCATTTACGAAGGTAAAACTAGTGTTTTCTTTACAACAGTGAAAAACACAAACCTATTAGTAATTTACGGGCTGTGTTCATATTTCGCTTTCAGTCATTTATACAATCGTCATTAACTAACTCTGTGAGACCGACAATGAATGCTAAACCGGCTGAACTACCGTTTAGGTCCCTAAATTTTGATGAATATTTGTAAGCAACTGATTTTATTGTTGGATTCTTACTGACTTTATAAAAATACTCCGTCGAGTAGCGTTAATTCGTGAATAGAATTATATTTATTATCCAGCGCAACAAGACAACTCACTCACATCTTTATTAAAAGTCTGCGCACACAGTTTCAGACCTTCAACCATGGTTAGATAAGGAAAAAGCTGGTTTGCTAAATCTTCAATTGTCATTTGATTGTGTATAGCAAGGGCTGCACTTTGTATTAGCTCACCACCTTCGTGTGCTAAGATTTGCGCACCGATAAGCTTATTGGACTGTTTATCTGCCACTAACTTTATAAAACCGTCTGTCTCAAAGTTGGCTAAGGCTCTTGGCACATTTTCCATTTCTAATACGCGGCTAATAACGCTTATTCCCTGATTTTCAGCTTCACCTTCTGATAACCCAACGGTAGCAACTTGCGGATCGGTAAAAATAACGGCAGGCATGATTGATAAGTCTAGCTTCAAGTTATCACCAGTCATATTTGAACCGGCACGGCTGCCTGCAGCCGCCGCAACATACACATATTGAGGTATGGTTGAGCAATCACCTGCAGCGTAGATATGAGAAACATTTGTCTCAAGCTTTTCATTAACAAGGACAGCGCCAGATCCATCGGTCCTGACACCTACTACATCTAAATCAAGTCCTACAGTGTTTGCGTGACGACCTGTAGATATCAATAACTTCTCACAGAGCACTTGCTCATCTTCGGTCTGTATGAAAAAACCATTGTCATCATGAGTGATTCGAGTGACTTGGGTATTATTTATTATTTCAATGCCCTCTTTCTCAAAACACTGACTTAATCTATCACCCAACAGTGGATCCTCACTTTTCAACAAGGTACTGCGCGCTAAAATAGTAACTTGGCAACCTAATCGAGCATATGCCTGAGCAATTTCTACAGCGACAACCGATGAGCCAATTACTGCAAGGCTCTTAGGTAGCTCTTTTTCGAACAACGCTTCTGTTGAAGTCCAATATGGGGTGTTTTGTAGTCCTTCTATTTTAGGGAAAGTGGGTGTTGAGCCTGTTGCAATAAGAAATTTGTCTGCAAGTAGTGTTACTTCTGTACCGTCAGCATGGGTAATGTTCAGCGCATTTTTGCTACTAAACCGCGCATACCCCTTAATCAAGGTTAATGCCGGATTGTTTTTCAGTATATTTTGGTATTTGGCAGTTCTCAATTCGTCAACGCGACTGATTTGTTGATGCGATAAAAGCGTGCGGTCTATCTTAGGTTCGTGGTCTTCAATGCCTGTAAAAGGGTTGCTTCGTTGTTGATGTGCTAATTGAGCGGCGCGGATGAGAATTTTAGATGGAACGCAGCCGACATTAACACAACACCCGCCTATAACGTCGGCTCCTTCTATTATGGTGACCCTTGCACCATTTTCTGCCGCTTTAATGGCGCACGAGAATGCCGCAGATCCACTGCCAATAATAGCAACATGAAGTTGCTTCGCCTTGCTTGCACAACAATTAGAGCTGCCTTGTGCGTTCATAGATTAATCGCTACTTTTTACGTTAGACGAATAGCCTGCATTCTCGGTGGCTGCCATTAACTCTTTTGTATTGGTTTTCGTATCGTCGAAAGTAACAATAGCTTCATTTGGCTCATATGTGGCTTCGACTGTTTTCACACCTTCCACTTTTTTCAGTGCTAATTTGACCGTAACGGGACAAGTAACACAATTCATGCTAGGTACTTCTAGCGTGACTGTTTTTAACTCTGCCCACGCGGTGGTGCTTGAAAGTAAAGCCATCGTAAGTAATAGTTTTTTCATAATATTTTCCTGTTTTAAAATGTTTTAGGGATTGTGTAAGGTTCTCGAAATCAGATTAACCAAACTAGCCAATAGTTACTTGTGATCAAAACAAGTGCTATTAATGACGTTATCCAAAAGGCAATTTGACGACGACGCCTTGTTTGCGGAATTGCGCAGACACTGCCTGGTTGGCATTTTTCAATCGGCCGATGGATTTTATAACCTGCATAGCCAAGGAAGAGCATGACGGTCACTACAAAAACTGGACGGTATGGTTCAAAAGCGGTTAGGCTACTAATCCATGAGCCACTTATTCCAAGCAACAATAGGACTAACGGACCTACACAACAAATGCCTGCCCCGATCGCCGCGATAATACCTCCCACCATCGGCATTTTAGAGTCGTCGTTGATCATATTTAATCTCGATATTGCATAAGATAGCACCGAGTATAAAGTATGTACCTTAGTACAGAGTCAAGCTTGATTAGTTATTTCATTGTGATTTGTTAGCGGGATGCTCTAGATAGTTAGATACATTTACTTTGGTGACAAGGCATTAATAATGGGGCAATGGCTATCATCATCATTCGTCTGACACTTAGTGATGCTCTCCAATAGCGCATGCTCTAATTGTTTTAGGTCTTCCAGCTTAGATTGCACAGATGCAAGTCTCTGTTTTGCTAGCGCTTCTACCTTGCTACAGCACTCGCTATTTAACGACAGCAGAGATTCTATTTCTTTAAGCGTAAATCCTAATTCTTGAGCGCGTTTTATGAATCGGATCCTATCAACCGTTTCCTTAGGATATAATCGATAACCCTCAGAGGGCTTTTGTGGCTGACTGATTAAGCCATTGCGCTCATAAAAGCGAATAGTTTCTTTATTCACACCGATTAGTTTTGCAATCTTTCCGATTGTCCCTGACATAAGCGAATCACCTCTACAATATAATTGTAAGACACAAGTAGTTATATCAAAGGCTTAAGCCGAGATATTGCCTAACTAAATGTCAAATGTAGCTATTGAACTTTTCTATCTTTACCTGATGCTGCTCGGCGTTTTCGCTCCACTTGCACATAAACTGTGTCAGTGGTCGCACTACTTGAATGACCTAGATCCTCAGATAAATCTTTCAAAGGCCTGTCACGTTCAATCTCCATGCTGGCACCGGTGTGACGCAAGTAATGTGTCGTTGCTTCATTTAATTTCTGTGCGGCTTCTACTCCTTGTTCTGACTTCATCTTATCGAAAGCTGCGTCAAATACTTGCTGCACGAGCCTGGATATTTGACGGCTTGTTAAACCTCCACGACCTCGTATTTTTTCGACCAACACGGTTTGTTCACCTTTGGATGGCAACGGTGACAGTCCACGCCATTCTCTATATCGTTTCAAAAACGTAAGATAACCCGGTGGTACCGTGATATCTCTAATCTTTTTGCCTTTTCCATAGGTCTTAAACCACCAGTTGTTGTCCTCATCTGTCCAAAAATGACTCATCAACGGTGTCCAGTCTTGGCGTTCTGAGAGCTCTGAAAGTCTCAGAAATAGGGTTTTCATGGTAGCAATAACGAATAAATTGCGTTCCACAAGCGGATCGTTATCAGCCATTTCAACTGCGGTATCTAGGAGATATTGCCATTGCTGTTCTGTTAATCGACTGATAGTTTTCACCTGACTGTCTTTTATCATATATTTACAGTCACGTTTTGCTAATGGAATAGGATTGCCGAAACAAATTTCTTCATCGATGAGATGGCGATAAAAAGAGCTTAATGCCACAAAGGTAGATTCTAGGGTCTGCAATGACGGTTGGTACTTTTTCGGATCGAGCACTCTATCTTTATCGTATTTGGGCGGCGTTTGCCTGAACGGCGTCCACTTAAGGTTTGAAGCAAAGTATCCGTTTTTGAAGCTAAATCGGTCATGGAGCTGCGTACTTATCCATTTAACCGGTGGCGCCACACAAAAATCAATGTATCGCAAAATATCTGCTTTGCGTAAATCGTCCACTGGCTGCTTATCCACCATGAAGACCCACAGTAGAAACTTTTCGATGTCATTTCGAAAACGCACATACGTGTGTTGTGATTTGTTGCGACCGATATACAAAAGGTAATCTTTTGCCCAGTCCCAGTGCTGTCTAATCCATGTTGGTTGCTTATCTAAGAATGAACTTAGTTGTGGATAGTCAGATAAATTGAGTTCTGCCAGCTCAGTATACGTGGGAAACAACGGTGTAGGTTTAGTGATGGCCAAATGTGTTTTTATTGTTGGTTAAGGTTGCAACACTATACTTACTCTTGCACCCTATGTCTAATACTAAACCGTATTAGACATAGGAGGATTTTAAAGATAGGATGTTCGACGGTGATAATAAACCTTTCCTCTCTGACGAACAAAGGTAAATTTAATTTGAAATGGCAAGGCGAATATTGTTTTGGTGAAACCTGGATTGCGTTTCGAGGTATGAGCGCAGAAAATAATTTGCATGCCCATGCCGCTCTGCAGTTGGTTGCAGGCGCAGGCATTACTGTTACCGATGACAACACATTTGAAAAACAAGGTAATGGGTGGTTAATTCCCTCAGGTGTTAAACATAGAATTACTACATCATCACCCATCGTCATTCTACTTATTGAACCAGATTCTTTTTTTGCCGACGCTCTGCAACCCTCTCAGCAAAAAGGTTTAATAGTACAAAGCCTCTCTCTGGAAATGTTAGACACGTTGTTAGCGGATATTCCTTTGCGTGACATGATGAATAAGCTGGAAACACTTTATCATCAAAATAACAGTGTCATTGACGCACGACTAATCTCGGCGATGACTTATCTCAACAGTATCGATAAGCGCCCGACTGTCGAGCTTATCGGGAAACATGTAGGTCTTTCAGTCTCTAGACTTCGCGCCTTATCGACACACTACCTTGGCGTCCCATTTTCAAAAATCATTGTATGGAAACAGGTAAACTTGGCATTTCAATCATTAGCAAAAGGCGCTTCCTTAGCGGATGCCGCTTATGATGCAGGCTTTGCCGATCAAGCTCATTTTACACGAATTCTGCGCGACACTATTGGCGTAACACCAGGACAAACCCAAAATATGGATAAACAATAGGCGCTTTTGCTTAATACAGGCGATTTGTTCAATACCCTTCGACTAAAACCTTGAATAATTCCGGTTCATAGACAGTTTGAAGGCAGCAAAATTATGAAACCACTTCTAAAACGTGAATATGAACGCTCAAAGAAATTGGCTCGGGAACTCGAAGCAACAGGAGATTTATCATCTGCCTTCATCGCGTTAGAGCGTGCGCATATTCTGGGTCAACGTTATCTTATTCCTCATATACACGCTCATCTTTTAATGTTGAAGATCGGACTAAAACAACGGGATGTCCGTGAAATTTTTGGACAACTGCTCAGGATCGTTGCAACAATCCCAGGCTATCTTTTGGGGTGGGTGCCAAAAGGTAATACCGGAGGTAGTAACGTATCGGCGCTCAAACCTATGCCCCTCCCTCCCGATCTCGCGCCGGTTTTAGCCGATTACAATGTATGGCGTGATGTGATGAAGCGAGCAATAATCTTTTGTGTGATCGCACTGTGCGTGATTGCTTCATTGTTTATTTTTGACGCTCGCCACCAGTCATCCGCTAGTGCATTATCGCAATACTGGACATCTCAGCGCTTTACACCCATATCGATTGGAGAAAGTACACACAGACTGAGTGTCACGCCCGTGGTTAATTTTTATGGGGAGCCGGGGTTTGCCACAGAGGCTGGTGTTTCATACTTAGTGCAAACGGATAAGCACACCGTGTTATTTGATCTGGGACACAACCGACAACAAGCACAAGAATCTCCACTTGAGCAAAACTTACAGCGCCTTGATGTAAACACTGATGAACTTGATACTGTTTTTATTAGTCATTTCCATCGTGATCATATTGGTGGGCGTACATGGGAAGAAAAAAGCAGTATAGGCTTTGGTTTTAACCAACCAGCACTGGTGAATACGTCTATTTTTGCCCCCATCCCACTTAGCTATCCTGGCAAGGATGTAACGACTATCGACAAGCCGACGATACTCATGGATTCACTGGCGTCAACCGGCCCCATTCCTCGACAGCTAGTCTTGGGCCGAGTTGACGAACAAGCCTTGGTGATCCATCTCGAAAACAAAGGACTCGTGGTAGTTGTCGGGTGTGGTCATCAAACACTGACTGCGCTGATAACCCATATTGAAACACATTTTGAGGCTCCTCTATATGCGTTAATCGGCGATGTACATTTTCCACTTGAAACAGGCCGGCTGCATATTGCTGGTATAGATATACAGCGTCGTTTGGCGTCAGGTAGCGGGCTTTTTTCTCCCATCAGTAAACAAGATGTACTTAATGATATTGCGTTAATGTCACAAAAATTCGACATAGTTGCGTTAGGTGCTCACGATACAAGCGACCAAGCATTGGTATTGGTTGAGGAACACTTTACCGGCGAATTCATACCCGTTCGCGCCGGTAAACCCATACATTTTGATGAGTTTGTTACAAGACTAGAGGAGGCACGCTAATGTCACCTATCAACGCCACTTATTTACAAGCCACTCCCCTACTTGATTTCGATACGCCCGCTATTCAGACGCTTATTGCCGAAAAGGAGTGGCAGTCACTGACTACCTCTGAGCGTATTGGTGCTATTTACCACTTTATACAAAACGATGTCGCATTTGGGTATAACAAACGTGATGATATAGCTGCTTCGGAGGTGCTTAAAGATGGTCTTGGTCAATGCAATACCAAGGCAACCTTACTGATGGCACTGTTAAGGGCAACCGGTATTGCATGTCGTTTGCATGGGTTTACCATCGATAAGCGATTGCAAAAAGGTGCTATCACGGGCTTACTGTATATACTCGCCCCACGGCTAATCATTCATAGCTGGGTAGAAGTACAACATGACAAAGAGTGGATCTCGTTGGAAGGCTTTATTCTCGATAACGGCTATTTAAACAGTGTTCAAAAGCGATTCCCAAAAGCTACGACGTTTTCAGGTTACGCCATCGCCACTAAAAACCTGCAATCACCTAACATTGCTTGGTGTGGAAAAAACACTTTCATTCAAAGTGAAGGGATTGTCGATGATTTTGGCATTTTTGATTCTCCCGATACGTTTTATCAAGCCCATGGTAATAATTTAAAGGGATTCAAATCCTTTTTATATGAAAATATTTTACGGCATAGTTTGAACCGGCGAATCGACTACATCCGTTCAAACAAGCTTTAGGAGAGCACAATGAATAACCAACAACGTAAGAGTAAAGTCTTTATTTCACATGCCATTTTTAACCGCATTTGGTTGCTGGTAATTGGCCTGATATTCATTATCAGCGCTATATCACATAGCTTTATTTGGGAACAATCGGTTGTACACAACTTGCTATTTCATCCTCTGATTATTCTCGTCGGATTAGGCCTTTTTGCGCTATATTGTCAGTCTCGAGAATGTTCTAAACTGTAATATAAACAGCGCAATTAATAAGAGGGCACTCGAACTCATATCGAATGCCCCAGCTCAGTACACAACAAGCTTTTTGTAAACCAATCGAAACAAAACAGGCAGCACTACCAGTGTTAGCAAGGTTGACGATATTATCCGCCGATGACCACTGTGGCCAAAGGCCGTTATACCTCTGCGCCAGTATCCACGTTGATCGGCATGGGCACGAACACAAGGCTTGCTGCCAATGCGGCCATCAATATCGGCCGTAACCGCGTTAGTGCGCTGTCAATAATTGAACGAACCAATTCCCCTGTTTCTTCCAGTATTTGTCTGATATGAACAATGAATAGGTGACATGACTCAATAGTTTAAGCACTCTAGCTTGGCTAGAGCGTAAATCTGAGAGACACATAAAATGATAATAAGCGATTTATCGATACAACGATAAGCCATAATAAAGCGATGCTGAACTTACTAAGAAAAGTCTCTTCGGTATTGGCGGCTGATCATGTTGCGTGTATTTGTTCCAGCTGCTAACCGTGTTTTAGTTTTACATACAAATTAACGGTTACCAAAGGTGCATAACACTAATCCCGCAACAATAATGCGGAATTAGTGCATTTCTGTCTAAAAGTATACACTAGAACCGATAATTTACGCCAATTTCAAACGAACGCTCAGGGCCAACATAAATACCTTGTCGCATGCCGGTGATGTAGCGTTTATCAGTTAGGTTTTTGATAGCGCCGAATACCTTCATATTTTTGTTAACGGTATAACTAGCGTTTACATCTAACAAGGTATAAGCAGGTAACAAGCCACCCCAAATGCCACCCGCGGCATCATCAGGTATGTCTACTGTGTTGCTTGCATCACCATATTGTTCGCCTCGATGATGCACGGTTAATGCCCCGCTTAACTTATCACTTTCATAACTCAAAGCAACATTGGCAATTACTTTTGGCGCATACGGAAGTCGGTTTCCACTATTTTCTCCTGTTTTAAATTCTGAAGTTGGGATAAACGTAGCGTTAGTATCAATATAAAAGCCACTACCAATATCATAGGCTAACAGCAATTCCATACCTAAATGTTCAGTTTCACCGCCGTTGGACTGAGACAAATTAGGGTCGCTATTACCCGTTACCACTTGATTGCTAAAGTCCATGATAAAAGCGGCTGCTTCATAAGTAATGTCGCCCTGCTTTCCTCTGAGGCCTAGCTCATAGTTAGTTGAACGCTCTCCATCTAAGTTTTGATCGCTCAGCCCGTCAAGTGCCACACCGTTTGAAGCGGGCGAGAAAGCGCGGTAAACACCACCATAAATTTGTGCCGAATCATTCAAGTCGTAAGTTGCGCCAACACCGGGTAGAATTTCGGTGTTGCTGGTTGTTGCTTCTGCATTATCGTTGGTTAGTATTATTCTTTTTTGCTCATAGGACTCTACTCTAAGGCCGGGTGTAAAAGCAAAAGCATTGCTTAATTGAATACGGCTTTGGGCATAGCCGGCATAGCTTTGCGCCGAATCAATACGGTGGCGATCGTTTGCTCCTGTGCGATCGGAGCTGCGCAGCGCTCGAATTCGGGTGTCGTTTGACTCCTCTTGCATGAAACGTAAGCCAAATTCACTGTTGGCTTCTACACCCATAAGGCTGTGTTCTAAAGTCAAGCGAGTTTCTATTCCAACGCGCTCAAACGAGCGATTATTTCCGGTTAAACTGTCGGTATATACCCAACTATTGGCCTCGTTTGAGGCCTCAGTATCAACACTATAACGCCAATAATCGCGGCTCACGTCACTCCAATAAACAAGGGTGTTTAGGGTTGCGTCGTTAGATAATGACCATTCGTGATTAATATCAAACGCTGTACGCTCGGTTAAGTAGTAATCGTCTGGTGCAGGGTTGTAGTCTTCACCCGCTTCATACTCAGCTAGTAATAATCCACGATAAGAGATATTTGCGTCATTTTCATAACGCGATAGTTTAATGCCTAACTTTTGACCATTGTCAAAAATAACACCAGCTTTTGCCATTACATCGGTCATATCATAGCCTTTATCCATAAAGCCATCGCTGCTAGCGCGGGTTGCTAAAACACCAGCAAATGCATCCTCGTCTTCGTTTTTGCCACCCGCTTCTACAGTAATTTCTTGCATATTAAAGGAACCAGCACGGCCAGTGAGGATGACACCATCATCGGGTGTTTTAGTTTTATAATTCACTACGCCGCCTATTGTGGATGGGCCATAGCGAAGTGAAGCTGAGCCTTTCAGTACTTCAATTTGACTTACACGCTGAATACGGGGATTAAAATAACGGGCGTTACCAATAAAAAGACCCGGTGCAACGGGAACGCCATCTTCTAAAAGTAGAGACTTAGATTCACTTGCTGAAAGGCCCCGAATACCAATGTTAGACACTATGGCAGTTTCTTCTTCACTTTTAATATTCACACCGGGAATACTTCGCAAAACATCTTGTGTCGACAAGGGTTGAATTTTATCAATTTGATCTTGATTGATAATAACAACGCTACCCGTTTGTTTTAAAAGAGCGGAGGTGCTGTCGCCTATTACGCGAATAACTTCTATAGCAGGCATTATTTTGTCACCCGCCTCGCCTACATCGGGTGTTTCTTGAGCTAGTGAACTGAAAGATAGTAGTGCGGTCGAAACTGACAAAGTTAAGCGCGTTAGCTTTGTTTGCATAAAAAGTATTCCTTGGTGGGTAGTGATAAGGTAAAAAAGAAGTTGCATTAATTAGCTAATGATAATACGAATACCTATCATTAGCAATATGGCGCACAACCAATGTCGCAATGACTGATAATTTATACTTTAGTAAATCACGTAATGAGTAATATTAGACACGTGAATTGTATGACGTTAAAACGGGAGTTCTAGATTGACGGTCGTATTCCGATTTACTTAAACATTGAATTCTCGAAATCAGGGAAAAAGTGTGCTAAGTCTCACCTGAACTGGTGTTCAAGTGATGCCAGAATAGTGTCCAATTCCCCTAGCCTGGAACAGATCTAATTGGCGTTTTCTGCAATGATTAATGCGGTAGACTGGTGCGAGCAAGAATAGACGCTGTCCGACTAAAAAACGAGATGAATAGAGGCGGATATTGGACATCGAAAACCCTTGAACCGCCAGAACCAAGGGGAAACGCATATTATTGTTTACTTGACAGGGCAGCTTAATGGGTGAACCCCTTATAAAGTGATAATCAGCCTGCCGATGCTCATCGCACACAGCAGGCCAGCTGAGCTTAGGAAGGCGCTCTTGCCATATCTTTTAACTTCCCTTTTGAAAACCAGGCGAATAGCACAGGTAATACAAATAGAGTTAAAAATGTAGCGGTTACCAAGCCACCAACGATTACACTCGCTAAAGGCTTTTGGATTTCAGCACCAACGCCATTAGACAGTAACATTGGAATAAGGCCTAGCGCAGATGTAATCGCTGTCATCAATACAGGGCGCAGTCTTGATGTAGCACCATCAAATACGGCGTCAGATACCGATAACCCGTCTGCAACACGCTGATTGATGCTTTCTACCATCACGACTCCGTTTAACACCGCTACGCCGAATAGGGTAATAAAACCTACGGAGCTCGGCACAGAAAGATATTGACCTGATAACCAAAGTGAAAATACCCCCCCGATAACAGCCAATGGTACATTTACAAGTATCAACATTGCCTGACCAAATGAAGCAAAAGCAAAGTACAATAATAAAGCTATTAACCCCAAAGAAAGTGGCACAACCAATGATAGTCGCTTCTGCGCTCGTTGCTGATTCTCAAATTGCCCGCCAATATCCACTGAATAGCCAGTAGGCAGTGCTAGCTGCTCATCAATAGATTGACGAATATCTGCCACCACGCTACCCATGTCTCGACCTTGAACATTTGCCTGGATAACAACTCGCCTCTGTACGTCATCACGTCTGACTTGCGGTGGACCAGAAGCAATCGTCACTTCTGCAACATCTCCTAAACGAACCCATGCACCTGACGGAGTTTGTAAGCGCAAGTCGGCTATCGTTTGACTGTTATTTCGAAATTGTTCAGCAAGCCTGACATAAATATCATAGCGCTCATTACCATTGATGATTTGGCCAGCGCTGGCTCCACCTAAACCTTCGCTTACGAGCTCCATTACATCACCCACGGCCAACCCATAGCGCGACAGAGCGCGGCGATTCGGTGTCACAATCAGTTGAGATTCACCGGCAATTTGCTCCATAGCAACATCTCTTGCACCTTCAACTTCTTTTACTAAAGCTTCAATGGCTTGGCCTTTTTCAGCCAAGATGTCAAGATCAGGTCCAAATAATTTAATGGCAAGTTGAGCTCTTACACCCGATAACAACTCGTCCACTCTTGTCGCGATAGGTTGAGAAAAATTGAAGAGCAAACCCGGATGTTGCTCCATTTTTTCTTCCATTAACGCTTGCAGTTCATAGCGGTTACTTGCACTTGTCCATTCAGGCACTGGCTTTAACCCGATATAAATTTCGATATTGTTTACAGGCTCAGGATCGCCTCCTATTTCGGCGCGACCGATACGCGACAATGTATAGGTGACTTCTGGAAACCCCATTAATATATTCTCAAGCTTAGGGGAGACCTCTAGGGCAGTATCTAAACTAGATGAAGGCGCTAAAGTAACACGCAAGTTAATGGTGCCCTCTTCCAGTTCTGGTACAAACTCTGTGCCAAGCCGAGGAAGCACTACACCAGCAGCGACTACCATAATTGCAGCAATTCCAATCACTACTTTTTTATGCAAAATTGCCCACGATAGCCCTTTGCGATACCCCGCGTCTAAAGGTTTCAACACAACGCTTTCTCGTGGTTTCACGCCTTTTTTAAATAGATACGTCGCCAATGCCGGTACAATAATCAGTGCAACTAATACCGCCGAAAGCATGGCCAACATAATACTAATAGCCATTGGTTGAAATAATTTTGCTTCAACGCCTTCAAAGCTAAACAAAGGCATGAATACCACAAGGATTATGGCTGTTGCGAAGAAGATAGGCCGGGCTACCTCCTTGCCCGCTTCTTGTAATCGCAAAGCGATACCGTGCGTATCATGGGACGAGTCTAATGGATCATCATCTTCAACATGTTCACCCAATTGTCTCTTGTGATCATGCTCAGCATCAGTGTGAGTCAAGTGTTTAAACATGTTTTCAACCATTACCACTGAGCCATCTACTAGCATGCCGATTGCCACTGCAATGCCCCCAAGCGACATAAGGTTGGCAGAAAGTCCAAACCACGACATGACCATTAAGGCAATACCAATAGAAATAGGGATCGAAATCAGGACTAAAAACGTGGCTCGTAGATTCATCAAAAATAAAGCTAGAATAACAATAATAAATACGAACGCTAACATTAGCGCATTTACAACCGTATCCACGGCTTGAGTAATTAAGTCAGCTTGATCGTAGAATACTTCAAAACTCACGCCATCAGGCAATGCTTGGTTAATTCGCTGAATACGAGCATTGACGCCATCAATTGTGGCTTTCGTGTTAGCTCCCATGCGCTTAAGTACAATGCCTGAGACGACTTCACCTAAGTTTTGAATGTTACCGTCGGCGTCTTTTCTGGTCATGGTGGCAGCACCCTGACGAATTTCGCTACCTAACTCAACGTTCGCCACATCGGATACAGTAATCGTTGTTCCGTCTACGGTTTTTAAAGGTACCTGACGTAATTGCTCTAACCCTTCCTCGCCATGATCTAACCAGCCAGTGCCTCTTATCACAAGTTGCTCCTGCCCTCGGTTCATATACCACCCCCCCACATTGGTATTATTCCGCTCAAGTGCTTCCATCACTATATCTTGAGTCAAGCCATATCCAAGTAATTGAGATGGATTGAGGTTAACTTGGTATTGGCGTACTTCCCCACCAAAAGAGAGCACATCCGTTACGCCATCGGCAGGAAGCAGCAGCAATTTCACCACCCAATCATTTAAACTACGCAACGCCATAGCGTCTAGGCCTGAATCGGGCTCAGCCAACAATAGATACTGATACACTTGCCCCAATCCTGATGTGTTGGGTCCCATTTCTGGCGTACCGACGCCCTCGGGAATTAACTCTTTAGCCGCTTGCAGACGCTCGAATACCAATTGACGTGCAAAATAGATATCTGTGTCCTCGCTAAACACAACGGTCACACCTGAAAGACCTGTTTTGGAAATAGAGCGCACTTCCATCACATCCGGTAAGGCATACATCACCGCTTCTATTGGATAAGTAATTAACTGCTCTACTTCTTCGGCAGCTAACCCCGGTGCTTCTGTATTGACAGATACTTGCACGTTGGTGACATCTGGAAATGCATCCAAATTCAGTTTTGGAATAACAAAAACCGCGCTGACTATTAACGTTGTCAGAGCAATCACCACTAACAAACGATTAGTAACAGCCCAATCAATTAATTTATTAAACATAAAGACTCCTCCTAATTAGTGGTTGTGTGGGTCAAAACCGCCTTTAGCGATTTGTGAAGCGACAAAAAAAGCACCTTCGCTTACTACGCGAGAACCCGGCTCTACACCGGTTATTTCCCGCAAGCCACCAAGCGCTCTTCCAAGTTCAACTTCGACGGGTAAAAACTCGCCGGGATGATCTTCTACAAATACCATCCAGTCTCCATCGGGCCCTCGCATTAGCGCACTTTCTGAAACAGCCATTACCGGCATTTTTGTCAGAAAACGGAAATACACCTCGGCAAATTGACCAGGATGCAAACGATGTTCAGGGTTGCTCACTAATAGCCGAACCGTTCTCGTTCGAGTAATTGGGTCAATGGTATGTGCCTCTTGTGTAACCGTTGCATCAACTGTGAAGTCTCCCACTTTGATTTGTGCCGGAGAACCTGCACCTAACCGCAGGTTAATATTCGATGGTAGATGCGCTTCTACCCAAAGTTCACTTTCATCTGCCAACGAGATCAACGGCTCTCCCGCATCAATACGCTGACCTTGTTCAAACGAGTCACTGAGTACCGCGCCATCAATTTCAGCACGTAAGCTATATTCTCCTAATGCTATTGATTGCTGTGAGGTGAGCGTTTTCAAATCTGCATCGGATAAACCATATGAGATTAATACTGCACTAGCCGCTTCAAAATTAGCTTTTGCATCAATGTAGCGCTGCTCTCCAACAGTTTTTCGACCAAGTCCTTTTACTCTTTCCCATTCTGGATATGTTGTTCGGTAATTGGCTTGTGCTTGCGCAACGGTTTCGCTAAAAAGCGTGACAAGCACTTGGCCTTTATTTACCCTGTCTCCCAATGCCACATGACGACGCGTGACAACGGATGCCACTCTGGGTGATACTCTATAGCTGCTATAGCCGTTTGATAATATTTCACCCGGTGCATACAAAGTATAATTGACAATTTTGGGGCTTAGTGTGCTTACTTTAATGTTGGCTAATGCCATTTGATTGGAGTCTAGCGATGCAGAAGCAGATTCATCATGCTCTTCATCGTCTTTATTCTCGCTTTCACCTTTATCATGAGCATGTTCGCTTTCGTGATCATCATGTTCATCGGCCCCCTCGCCTCCGTGCTCATCATGCTTTTGACCATCTTGTAGTTCATGTTCTTCATGACCATCATCAGTATGTTCGTCATGCTTATCTTGTATGCTTTTATCAATTCTTGTTACCGTTTCATTGTGAGCATGCTTTTGATCAGACTCTTGTGCGAAACTTGGTGCAGCGCCGACATATGAGGCGATGAAAACTGCTAATACTGTTTTATTCATTTTGTTAATCCTGATGATCAATAGAGAAATCGTGTTGAACTGGGGGCAAGTCGATAAGGCGACCTGATTGCAGCATGAGATTTTTCAATGCTATGCGCGTTTGCTTTTCCAGCTCTATGCCAGACAGTAAGCTTTCTGCGCGTTGATTCAGTGCTAGCAGGTAATTAGTTGTTGATAAATCGCCACTTCGCCACTGCTTTTCTAACAAATTAGCACTACTCTCGATGCGACTCTTTACGAGCGATTGCCATTGTGAAAACTGCTGGTTGTAGCTTTGCCATGCGCCAAACGCACCTTGTAAATCGAAACGTAGTTTCTGATACTGCGCTCTAAAACGTGCTTCGGTTTCTAACGCCATTCGTTCAGCGGAACGAGTTTCTGCACTGTAATTATTACGAATGTTTAACGGTATAGAAAAGGTCAGTCCAACGACGTTTTCTCGCTCTTCCCGCCCCGCATTAATACCAAAAGTAGGATTTGCTTTTGCATTACGTCTAGTGACTTCTGCTTCTTCTTTTTGCGTGAGCCATTGCGCATAAGCTTTAGCTATTTTGGGGTGCTTTAGTAATTCTTCATCAGACGGATATGCAACTTTAGAAGGCCAAAACTCGTCCGGTATCCGCCCTCGCTCTGGCTCCCAATCAGGGAGTAACTCACGCACTATTGCTTCGGCCATTTGAAGTTGAGCCTCTGATCCCGCCACCTGAGCAAATTGTTTCGACAACGACAAAAAGGTAAGCTCTGCATCGATACTGCCTAGATCACCGGCTTCTTGGCGTATTTCGACTAATTCAAGTAACGAATTAAGTTGCTGTTGTTGTGATTTGGCAATAGACGCTGCGCGTTTTGCTGCATGCCAATTAATTAATGCTTCGATAGCATCGGCTGATTTGTTTAAAAAGACTTCTTGGTATTGAGCTTGTGCAGCAGTGCGCATAAAACCGGCTTTTTGTCGCCTTGCGCCTTGCCTGTCCCAAAGGTCGATTGTCTGTTCAATACCTACGCTGTAGTCATTGTTATCGCCATTTCGCGCATAATCAGTTGACAATTCAGGGTTATAAAGTGCTTGCTCAGAAGCTTCCGCAAGCGCCCCAGTACTAAACAATTGTTCTTTAGCCGCTATAATGTTGGGATGTTTATTTATCTGCGATGATAACCAGTTTTCCCAGCTTTGATTTTGAGCGTGAGCAAAAAGTGGAAGAAACAATACGCAAGCGCATAAAAGTTTAAGTCTGTTAAATGTCGTTGAATCAAGAGCCTTGTATACATTGGTTGATTCTGCCTGAGTGTTTCGCGTGAAAGTACATCGCGCGACGAAAAGTGGCCACGTGAATAATTGGTCACGCTCATTACGATGAGTGAAATTCATAATAAATCCTAAAATATGATAAAAACGGTCAACGCGGATACACGTTCCGCGATGCAATCAATATACTTCCTAGGATTGGTATTTTGGTGGTCGTAACAGGCGGTTGATGGGTGCGTCAATGACGGCATCCAAATAGTTGAAGTTGTGGCCGGACGCCAACTCATTAAGGTTATTGATGCTGTGGTGACCTACCCATTGGGCATGTGAGCCGTGGCAGTGTCCGCAGTGGTGGCAATCGGCAGGATTATGGTGAACCTTTGCGTCATCTTCACTGATATCTATTTCAGGGCTTACCGAGGCGTTGATGCTATGCTCGGCATGATCATGATCGTGTTGCAGGTGTTCAGTGTCTATTGCATGAAAATCCAATGAATTAGCTACAGCAGAAAACGACTGAAATACGATCAGCATGATCATGATGTAGCTTGTTCGTTTAAGTTTTTTCATCTAAAGTAGTCTATCAGTTTCTTTACGCCTCGTCACGGCATTGTTCATCCGCAAACTCAAACTCGACTGTCGTATGCTCAAAATTATATTTCTTGAGTGAGTTCTGTACGTCATTTTTAAGCGTTTGAATATGCTCTGTGGACACATCTCCAACTAACACTAAGTGAACGGTCATCACATTGCGCTCTCCATCAAGTGACCAAATATGAAAGTGATGTAAATCACTGACATTCTCGTTTGATAACAAATCATCCCGAATATTTGCAAGTTGCTCTTGATCAGGGGTGGCTTGTAAAAACAGCATCAAAGTTTCTTTTAGGTTGCGAAAGACATTAAACAAAATGAACAGCGTAAACCCTATGGATAAGATGGGATCGAGTATTGGCCACGGCTTGAATATCAGAACAATCGATACAATAAATACAGCCACCCAACCCAGGACATCTTCGAGCAAATGCCAATTGAGCACGCGCTCGTTGAGCGAGTTACCCTCACTGAGTTTATAAGCAGCAAAGCCATTCACTGCCATGCCAAAAATCGACAATAACAGCATTCCTTCCACTTGCGGCATCTCAGGCTCGGCCAGCCTGGGAATGGCTTCAAATAGTATCCAAACGGAACCAATAGTCAGCACAACACCATTAATTAACGCCCCCAGAAGTGAAAATCGTTTATAGCCATACGAAAATGTACGATTAGCATCTTTATCACTGAGCTTGTTTAAGCCCCATGAGGTGCCAATCGATAAACTATCGCCTAAATCATGAACAGCGTCCGCCATAATAGCGGTACTGTTCGTTAGCCAGCCACCAATAAACTCGATAATGGTGAACACCACATTTAGGAAAAACGCCCAACCAATACGCTTTGACGCATCACTCGAACGCCCATGTGAATGGTCGTGACTATGATTGTGACTGTGCATGATTTAACCTTTTAAACACATGATGTTTTGCTTCTTTACTAAAGTTCATAAAGCCCCTCCTACATATCTAATGTAGTTGCTTGGAGCGTCCTATTCATTTTCTTAACAGTATTACCGATATAGTTATAAAAAACCAATGACACCATCAACTATTACTTTTCAGCGTTTGTATTTCAAAGGTCGATACTAGGAATCGACCTTCTCCATAACTATTATTAACTAGCGTGATTAATCGTCAATTTAGTTAGATGTCTCCCATACACAATTCTGTAGAGAACTGGTAGAACAACCAAAGTAAGCAGTGTCGAGGACAAAATGCCGCCAATCACAACAGTGGCCAACGGTCTTTGCACTTCTGCACCTATGCCCGTATTCAGCGCCATGGGCACAAATCCAAGGCTTGCAACTAATGCTGTCATTAATACCGGACGCAAGCGAATAAGAGCCCCTTCAACAATGCTATTCACTAATTCTCCGGTTTCTAGCAAACGTTGCTTGATGAATGACAGCATTACCAATCCGTTTAATACGGCAATCCCAGACAGTGCGATAAACCCTACCGACGCGGATATGGATAAAGGCATATCCCTTAACCAAAGAGACATTACACCGCCTGTTAATGCCAAAGGGATACCTGTGAAGATAATTAACGCATCACGTATTGAACCAAACGCAATTACCAGCATAGTCAAAATCACAAACAACGTAACCGGTACCACAATCGTCAATCGTTGACTCGCACTTTCGAGCTGCTCAAAGGTTCCACCATAGTCGAGCCAATAACCAGCAGGTAAATTTACTTCATCATTAATTCTCGCCTGAGCTTCCTCAACAAAAGTGCCAATATCTCTGTCACGCACATTTGCTGTGACAACAATACTACGTTTGCCATTTTCCCGGCTTATTTGGCTAGGTACTTCTTTAAATGCCAGTGTGGCTAATTCGCTCATTGGTACATGCTCACCAGAGGGCGTGACTATGGGAATGGTTTCAAGCTGAGTGAGTTCATTTCGAATGTCGTCGGCATATCGCACGACAATTTTAAAGCGTCTGTCGCCCTCAAAAATCATTCCAGCGGTTTCTCCACCTGTCGCAGCATTGAGCCATAACTGCAAGTCGGCTATATCCAAACCAAAGCGTGCCAATTGATCAGGCTTTGGTGTGACGGTGAAGATTGGAATGCCTTCTACCTGCTCAAGCCTCGCGTCATCAGCTCCTTCAATCGTTGAAATAACGGTCAAAATGTCAGAAGCAGATGCAAAGAGCGTATCTAAGTCATCCCCAAATAGCCTTATCCCCAAATCTGCCCTTACGCCACTAATCAATTCGTTAAAACGCATTTGTATAGGTTGCGTAAATTCATAATTATTGCCGGGCAAAGTAAACAAGTCCTCTTCAAACGTTTTCACTAACTCAGCTTTTGTCATTGATGGATCGGGCCATTGCTCCCTAGGCTTTAAAATAACAAACGTATCAGTAATGTTTGGTGGCATAGGGTCGGTGGCGACCTCACCCGTACCCGTGCGACCGAATACCGTCTGTACTTGCTCATACTGCATAAGTTTCGCTTCAAGAGTTTTTTGCATTTCAACTGCTTGTTCTACCCCTGTCCCAGGGATGCGTATCGCCTGTACTAAGATATCACCTTCATTGAGCTGGGGAATAAACTCGGAGCCTAATTTACTGCCCATCCATAAACTGCCGACAACCAAAGCACTCGCTGCTACTACCACTAGCCATCTAAAACGCAGCGCTCCCGTTAAAACAGGACGATAGACTGCCTTTGCACCTTTAATAATTGGGCTTTCTTTTTCGCTAATTTTACCTCTCATGAAAATTGCTATCGCCGCAGGCACTACGGTAAAACAAAATACCATTGCGGCAAGCAAAGCCATTATCACGGTCGCTGCCATGGGGTGGAACATTTTACCTTCGACGCCAGTGAGCGTGAACAAGGGGATATAAACAATGGTAATGATCAATACACCAAACAAACTGGGACGTATGACTTCATTAGTGGCTTCATATACAACATTCAGTCTTTCTTTGAGCGGTAGAGTTGCGCCGTTTTGCTTCTGGGATTCGGATAATCGCCTGATACAGTTTTCAACAATGATAACTGCGCCATCGACAATCAAGCCAAAATCCAGTGCGCCTAAACTCATTAAGTTAGCAGACACATCGGTTTTGACCATACCCGATATCGTGGCAAGCATTGCCAGGGGTATTACAGCGGCTGTAATAAGTGCAGCTCGCACATTCCCAAGCAAAACGAATAGCACAACGATGACAAGTAAAGCGCCCTCGACGAGGTTTTTCTGTACTGTGTCGATGGTTTTGTCAACGAGGCTTGTTCTATCGTAAACCGCTTCAAGGATAACGCCCTCGGGTAAGCTTGTTTTAATGGTTTCGAGCTTACTGTCCACAGCTTTGGCGACCGTACGAGAGTTTTCTCCCACTAACATCATTGTCGTGCCAATCACTGTTTCTTGGCCATTTAACGTGCCGGCTCCAGAGCGCAGCTCTTTACCGAGGTTGATTTGGGCGATGTCTTGAATTTTTACCGGTACGCCATCAATGATCTTAACAACCACTTGGCCGATATCGTCGATGCCCTTCAGTTGGGCTTCCGATCTGATCAGTACTTGTTGCCCATTTTGTTCTACAAAACCAGCGCCTTGATTCGCATTGTTGCGTTCTAGCGCACTGAGAAGGTCACCTGTACTTATCCCAAAGTTTATCATTGCGACTGGATTAGGATTCACATGATATTGCTTTTCAAATCCGCCTACCGCATAAACCTCGGTCACCCCCTCAACAAGCGACAATTGGGGCTTAACTACCCAATCATGGATCTCCCTTAATGCCATAGCATCATAGGGTTGACCGTTGTCCTGTCGCGCCTGAGGCTCAGCACTTAACGAGTACATGTAAATTTCACCCAAGCCTGTGGCGATAGGGCCCATTTCAGGGGTTAACCCTGTTGGCAATTGCGCCGCGATGGCGGTGAGACGCTCGTTGACGAGATTTCGTGCGAAATATAAATCGGTGCCCTCTTTAAACACGACTGTGACTTGCGACAAGCCATAGCGTGATATCGAGCGGGTATACGATAAATTAGGCAAACCGGCCAGCGAGGTTTCAACTATAAACGTTATGCGTTGCTCAGTCTCCAAAGGCGAGTAACCTGGGGTTGCGGTATTTATCTGCACTTGCACGTTGGTGATATCAGGCACAGCATCAATCGGCAGTTGTTTGTAACTGTACATACCAAAAAAGGCGACAAACAAGGCGAACAACATCATGACACCACGGCGCTCAATCGACAGACGGAGTATTCGTGCAATCATGCTCTCACCTCACCGTTTTTATGGACTTGGCTTTGCTTTTGACAATAAATTCGCAGGTAATTAGTCATCATCGCCCGCCTCCATTTTTAATAAATCAGCTTTTAGTAGATAGCTATTTTCTACAACGACTTGCTGGCCTATTTGAACGCCCTTCACAATCTCTACTAAACGGTTGTCCGTGTTCCCAAGTTTTACTTGGCGGGGGTAAAATCGTTCCCCTTCTTTGACAAAAACAATGGTTTGCCCATCTAACTCTTGTATTGAACTTTTGGGGAGTGCCAGATTGACTTCTTGGAAACCAATCTGAATATAACCCTCTACCATAGCGCCTAAAGGCCAATAACCACTGCCATTATCAACGTTCACAAACGCGATAGAATAGGGTTTGTCATCCGGTGAGGACGTAATGTGGCTTATACTTGATTGTTGCTGCAATTCCTCAAGCCTTAAAGTGACTTCCATATCAGCGGCAATATGAGTACGTTGTTTGGGGAAAATAGCCAATTGAGCAATTGCGCGAGAGTAATTAGCAACAGAAAGCAGCACTTGACCGTTGGTGAGCTCACCATCATTGGCGTGTCTAGCTATGATTTTTCCAGACATCGGTGAGGTGATTGAGTATTGATTTAAACTCTCGTTTGACTCAATGATTGCCAGCGTGTCACCTTTTTCTACTTTATCTCCAATATTCACCATGATACGTTTTACAACACCGTCGAAGCGGGCACGAATATGACTCAGTGACGCAGGATCATGAACTATCCGCCCAAACGTTCTGGTTGTGAGCGATAATGATCCTGACGCGGCTGAAGCAGTCACGATATCGTGTTTAAGCATCCGTTCTTGAGATAATACTACGTACTCGGGTCTTTCTTCGGCTTCCTCATCGTCATCATCAGCCAGGGCGACAGTAGCAAACAATAAAGTAAGTAGCATGGCTAACACGCCAAGCAAGTAACGTGCGCTAGTGAGTAATGTAAATTGTGATGTATTCATTATTTTTTCTCTAGTAATTCTGATGATTGAGCAGACGTCGAGGGAGAGTCAGAAAACACGGGAATTCCCGTAAGTGCCTCTAGATCTGCGCTTCGAAGGTGGACTAAGCCTGCGGCTTTTATCAGTGTTCGTTGCATATCTATGAGTTGCTGTTGCGTTGTCACCCACTCTATATAGTTGTAGCGACCACTTTCATAGCCATCCCGCGCCAATTTCAATGCAGATTCCAATGTGGGAACGACATTGTCTTGAAGGGTCGTAACAGTGAGCAAGGCTTGGTCTTTTGCGCTAATGACTTGATTTAATTGGCGAGTGAGTTCACGAATTTTCGCTTGTTTTTGATAGTCGATACTGTCAAGCAATGCGCGCTGTTGTTCGTATTCTCCTAGATTCCGCTGCTTGGTATTTAACGGCACCGAAATACTGGCGACTAACGCTGTGTCATTAATTCCCTGCATTCTTCGGATACCGGCTTCCCACGCAATGTCGAACTGCTGACTGGCCTGAACCACTCTCAATCTGGCCTCTTGTACCCGATAGTTATCAGCATAAAGCAGAACGTGTGGATTGCTTTGAAGCTGTGAAAGCATATGTTCAAGTGATAGTGAATTTGGAAACGATAACAGTGTCCCTTCAACTTCCGCAAACGCAGCGTTAGTGTCACCCCACATGATGGCCAGGTCGCGTTTATACTCATTGAGTTTTTGTTCACTTATCAATAACGACAAACGCGCCTGCGACAACGCTGACTCTGCACGTTTTTTCTCAAGTGGTGAAGAAGCCCCCGCTTCAACCCGTGTAGAGACTGTCTGAAGCATTGTGCGAGCCAGCATTTCAGCTCGTTGCTCAGTCTTGTGCAACGCTTGTTGGACAATGACATTGATATATCGTCGAGTTGTTTCACCCAAGATGTCCAGCGTACGAATGCGCCGTTGTGTAAGCAGTTGTGCTTTTTTTGAACTCACCACATTCATTCGGCCGCTGACTTTATCTCCAAGCTCGATGACCGACGATAAGGTCAGTGTCAATTCGGCATCTTTGATACCAGACACTTCGCCTGTTCCCAACACATTTTCAACTTCAACCCCAACAGACATTTCAGGTCGTAAGCTGGCCATTTTTGATTCACCATCCAAAGCCGAAGATTTAAATTCGAACACAACTAAATCTGGGTTGTTTGATAATGTGCGTTTGAGCGCATTTTCAAGCGTGATTGAAGACTTTTGCGCATTGGCAGATTGAACAGATATGCTCATGGTTACCAGTGCAGCAGATATCAATTTCAGATACGCTGAGCTAGCTTTTTTTATGCCCAATGGGCGTGAAGAACTCATAAAAGAACCTTTTGTTCATAAGATAACGACATACATGGAAAGCACCCATGCAAACATATAGGAGGGAATGGATTAATGTTGAGGTGGGCGCAAAAGGCCTTCGACTAGGCCGTCAGTGACGTTGCGGGAATAACTGTATTGATTGGTATATAACGGTTTAGATACGTCATTTATTGGGTGTTGTGCCAGAAACTTAATCTGTCCACATTGACACAGCACACAATGGAAACACTTAGACTCTTCACTCGACGTATTATCACCAGCATTTACATTTTTTTCGGGAACATCATAAGTGCCTATCGACTTTGATTGTTCAGGGACTGACGATACCTCCGCAGGGTAGTCATCGCATTGAGCGGCGAACGAAAAGCCCGATTGACACATGAGCAAAGTAATAAGTAGCCATGCCAACCTACGCAGTTTTGATGTGCAATTAAAAATTGGCATTTTCTTATCAACTTTGCGCATTAAGCGCTCGCTGTCTTTCATTTCCAGCATCTTCGAGGATCATTTTTGCCCCGCGCAACACAACGCACGAAACTATCACACCGATAACCAGATCAGGCCATCGAGAATCGAGCCAAAACACCAAAACGCCAGCAAAGATAACACCTAAGTTGGCAATCACATCGTTGGCTGAAAATATCCAGCTTGCCCGCATATGCACTTCTTCATTTCTTTGTTTGCGTATGATCACAAGACAAATGACATTAGCAACCAGTGCAACTGCCCCCATAGCCATCATTAGTCCCGATACAGGTTCGCTACCGTAAATTGACCGTCTTACAATATCAATGATAATCAACACACCCAGTGCCATCTGAAAAAAGCCGCTAATTCTAGCCGCATTGGCTTTGTGCAATAGCGATTTACCAATAGCATAAAGGGCAACACCATAGACAACTGCGTCGGCGAGCATATCAAGTGAATCGGCTATTAATGCGGTTGAATCAGCAAGCAACCCGATCCCCATTTCTATAACAAACATTGTCGCGTTTATTCCCAAAAGCCAATACAAAACCTGTCGTTGAGACTGGTCTTTTATTTCAACTTCGCACCCACATCCGCTCATTAGAAACACACTCTTTACTGATGAATAGTATGAGTATAAAGTCTATACTTGGTATAGAGTCAACGGTTAGGAGAAAAAAATGAAAATTGGTGATGTCGCAAAGACGACAGGTTGTAGTATTCAGACCATTCGTTTTTATGAAAAGAAGGGGCTCTTGCCTGAGCTTAAGCGCTCAAGTGGAAATTATCGTGTCTACGACAAGGGGACTATTGAACAACTCCTGTTTATCAAACAGTGTCGTTCATTAGATATGTCTATCATGGAAGTAAAAACGCTAATGGACAGTCGTTCGAGGCCAGATCAGAGCTGTTCAAATATCAATACGTTAATAGCTAAGCATTTATCAGACGTCATTATTCGCATTGAAGAGCTAAACGCATTAAAGTCATCACTCGAAAATATGGCGTCAAAGTGTGATCAAAACAAAACCATTAGGGACTGTGGTATTTTAAATTATTTACACACTTAAAAGTGTAAGAAGCACACAGTTTCACTGTGCGCACTCGCCTCAACGTGTATCTATCGGCTAACATTCTTCATGCGTATAGATTTATAAGGCAAAAATCAATAGCCTGATATTCAGCGTTTGTAGTCTACCGTGTACGATTTTCTGCCATTGACCCGTAGAGATTTTTACAATTCGCACCGTTCTTTACCAACAAGTTTTATCTCTGAATCGAAAACGCTGAGCATTTATTTTACAGTCTCAGCGTACTAGAGACGTAGATATTGGCCACAAACTTCACTGGCAGCTCTCAAGTCTCGAGCTTTTTGGGTTTTCAAATTCAAATCAGAAATAATCGACTATCCTTGAAAGAACAATTGTAGAAACGATAGCGAAGCCTAAGTAAATCAACACATTTGGAAACTTCTTTAGCTCATCCACTTCTGCATCTCCCTCAAGAAGCATACTATTTACTATTGTGAGTGGAATAAATGTTAAAAAGCCCAATAGATTCAGTGGATGAGCAACCGCGACTCCCCCGACAACAAATACAAGTTGTAGTACAAAAACAAACTTCACAAAGGAGTTTGAACGTTTAGTCGTGCTACCTACATCAACCAAAAATGAATAACTAAAATACGGATATAAAATACTTTTTACAAAGATAACCAAGTCGAATTCTTCGACTTTAGCTTTCCTACTAAAATTTTTGTAATAGTAATAAATGTTAAACAGCCCAAGAGTAGCAAACGAAATTGCCATCAATTTCGAGCTGTTTACTGCATAAAGTTTTGATTTCAATAGTTACTCCAAAATTTCTTTGACCGCATTTACAGCATCCGCTATTGCAGTTGTTGATTGTGTGACTTTAACCTCCACTCCTACAGAGGCAGAAACACCAATCTTTCCTTTAGCATCACCTTGCGGTTCAGAGACGCTTCCTTGCGGTTGTATGTCACCATTGATTGTTTTTTCAGAAACTAAGTCCTGTGCAACCGCAAATGGCCCAACAGCCGCGTCTGCATTCACTGAAGTCTCTACTATTGTTTCGTTTTTGGCCACATCGCCACTTGGTGACTGTTGATAGCTAGGTGTTAATGATAAACCAGCCCCCAGTCTAGGACTTGCACTAACAGAAGCCGACAACTCCAATGTCTGATCATCGAACGACAATGAAAGAGAGACTCTCGCTCCAGCAACAGCTATCGCTTCACCTGTTACGCTAACAGTATGTTTTTCTCTACCATCAGGGTCAACGTATTTATAGGGATTATTGCTTACGTATGAGTATCTGTTAAATGTAGATATGTCAGAGAGTTTGAATCCAACAGGATCATTCGAGTAAAAACGACCTATAACTGGATCATAGTATCGTGCCTGCATATAGCTTAAGCCCAATTCACTATCGAACTTGTGTCCCGCATAGCCTATTTCATTACTAGCAGTCTCATAGGTATCCCCAAATGGCTTATAGTGTCGTCGACTATTGTTAATAAGTGTTCCACTATTGTTAGATTGCGCCGTAGTGCTGCCTAGAATATCAGTATGAATAAAACTTGCTGATGAACTAGAATCTTTTGCTATGAGACGACTTCCAATATAAATGTAGTTTTTCCAAACGCCATTACTCTCACTGAAGAGAAGCTTTCCATCTTGACTGTAATGATAATATGCCGTGCTCCCGCTCTTCGCAGACTTTACTCGGCGATTGAATCCATCATAGGTAAATGAAAATCCGTTCGCCGCAGTCATCTGATTCGCCAAGTTGTAACTCATACTAAAGTGACTGTTATGAATAATATTGCCACGAGTATCGTAGTTAAAGTAACCATAGGCTTTTGCTTTGCTTCCAGAAGAACTGATACTTTTAAGTCGACTTTGGTTTGAATCAATAGAATAGATTAATGTGAATCTGTTTGAACTCAAGCTGTAACTGCTTTTGGAAACTAGAGTTATCAGGGATGAAGGAATTACCGAAGTTGTGCGTATGCTCCTATAGTAATCCCAAATATATCTGCATAAGCGACTCGAATAAAAGCGCCAAGATCATAGCCCAGATTTAAATCAGTTTTGAGATAATAAAGTCAGCTTTCAACCGTGCTTTTGGTTCTGAAACGTTTGCTAAGCTATACCCTCAAACTTCTTTAAGAGAGAAGCAAAGAGTGCTCTATTGTTCGCTTTTTAGTATCTAAAAAGACAATAATTTGCGAAACATTGTTTCATTAAAAACTAGTCCTGACGGGTGAGGTTTACATCTTCTCAGGTTACAGTTTTTACATTACATATGCTTGAACACTTTCGATGCTGAACAGCTTATTAGTAGAAACCCTGTAGCCGATTCAACTCCTGCTATCATTCGTAGATGTCCGTCCGGCTCGATACTTCCAAGACCCAATGTAGTAATCGTAGTTAGTGAAAAGTAAAAAATATCCATGGAAGTGGCAGGTTGCTTAAAATCGCCGAGCTCGAAATAAAGTCCAATTTCATACGCCAGAGTAAAAATGACTGCTAGTAAAAGTTGGCTCGAAATGGCAATAACGACTACCGACAGTGTTTTTATCCAAGCTCCCTTCAATCTCTCGCTGATATTGTCCGCGACTACTGAAATATTAAAAAGATGCAGCCCTACGCAGATCAACAGTGCAGTTAAAACTATTAATATAGACAAAAACATAATATTTCCTTGTTGGTACAAAACTTGACTAGTTAAGATTGATTGGTTTGTAACCTCTCTCAAGCTTTCTTTTGTTAGAAAGATTTACAAATATTAACTGTTTCTTAAGTAAGGATTACATATGAAATACTCTAAGTTCGCTGCAATGATAATAACTTCAACTGTAGCGATGTTTTTAATGATGTACTTAAATACCTACGCTATCTCGCATGTCTGGTTCAGTGAGACAAGGACTTATATGGCACTCTATATGGGGGCAGGCATGGCGATTATAATGTTAGCTTTCATGTTAGGTATGTATAGCAACAAGAAACTCAATACAGCCATTTTTATAATAGCGGCACTTACTTTCGCCTTGTGTATCTATCTTGTTCGTTCACAAAGTACCATTTCAGATACCGCCTACATGAAAGCAATGATTCCTCATCACTCAATAGCCATTTTGACTAGTGAACGTTCGAACCTTGAAGACGTTCGTGTGCGAGAGTTAGCTAACGGCATTATCAAAGCTCAGCGAAAGGAAATAAAGGAGATGGAGTGGTTGTTAGAGGACATAAATGAGAATGGCAAGGCAACAACTCAGAAGCAGGCACTACAGCGACCTATTCCGCAATTTAAAGGTAAATTGAACAAAGGAGAAGAAAATGAGTAAGAAAGCTATCCTATATAGAATGGTTACTGAAGAGCACATTTGCCCTTACGGTTTAAGATCAAAGGACCTACTAGAGCGAGAAGGCTATTCAGTAGAAGACAATCATCTTACTTCACGTAGCGAGACCGATGATTTCAAGCAAAAGCATGGTGTAGAAACCACGCCTCAAACCTTCATCGAAGAAAAGCGAATTGGTGGATATGATGAGCTTCGTAAATACTTCGGGAAAGGAGAAGCGGGGCAGAACGGAACTACTTATGCACCTGTTATTGCGATTTTTTCGGTGGCAGCTCTGCTATCGTTTGCATTCCAGTTCTTTGTTTCTGAAGCCTTCATATCTATAAGAACACTGGTTCTCTTTATTGCTTTCTCAATGACGCTACTTGCAGTTCAAAAATTGAAAGATTTGTATGGTTTTACAAATTCGTTCATAACCTACGACTTGTTGGCAATGAGGTGGCTCCGATATGGTTACATCTACCCATTTATCGAAGCCTACGCTGGGATAGGAATGGTAGCGCAACTGCCTGCCATAACTGTTGCGCCATTTTCACTATTTATAGGAACCGTTGGGGCAATTTCTGTTTTTAAAGCAGTATATGTAGATAAACGGGAGCTCAAATGTGCTTGTGTTGGTGGGGACAGTAACGTGCCGTTAGGTTTTGTTTCACTATCAGAAAACATTTTTATGATTGCAGGCGCTTTACTCATGCTATCTTATTAGTTACAAGAGCTGCTTATCGACTAAACTTAATAAAAGCAACTCTTTCAGCTTTTAAGGTTGAAAAGACTACTTGTGTAACTTCACAGGAAGTTGTTTATCTTAGTTACAAGCAATTGACATTGCTTAAAGCGTCCTTAAGACTTATCTTGTCTAAAGGAATAACATAGCGTAAAGGTTGAGAGCAAATACAAAGTTATGAGATTTATTATTTTCACACTATGCATTGGATATTTACTGGTATTGTTTACCATGCCAGTTGATGCGTGTGAAATGAAAATGGATGAATATAGCTCATTAACTAAGGTTTCTCACAAATTAGCAGACGCTCATGAGGAGAAACGTAGCAGTTCACCTAGTTCTAAGCATCAAAGCGCTCACACTGATGAACAACCCCCGCATTCGGATCAATCAGGTTGCTGCAATGATGGTTGTATGTGTATAGCTACCAATTGCTACCACTTTACAAGTCTTTTTTACGTTCCCATTCGTCAATTTGAAACAACGTTTGCTGAGCAGTATGACATTATCGCTCTAGCTGTTCCCCCAAAAATTTTCACTCCACCTTTTCGTCCACCGATAGCCTAAGGCACTGACTTAGTTAGTAATACTTTTTAAATGGATGAACTTCCTTCGTCCAGTTAGTATCAATTCAAAGGCTAAAAACTATGAAAAATTCTATCGACAACGGTCGCAGAAGATTTGTGCTCGGTGCCCTAACCTCGAGCGCTGCGGCTGCGTTAACCAACGTTAGTCCTCTATGGGCAGCACCTGTTGGTCGCCATTTTAAAGATCAAGTTTTGACAGGTGATATTAAAAATCTCAATGTGTCAAAAGCGCAATTGCCAATAGGCTCAAATATGGGCTCACCCATAACGATCAATGGTCAAATGCCGGGCCCGTTGATTAGATTGAAAGAAGGACAGAGAGCGCACCTCAATGTAACTAACCACCTAAACCAAGATACTTCAATACACTGGCACGGGATAATTTTACCACCAGATATGGATGGCGTTCCGGGAGTTTCCTTTGCCGGAATAAAACCTGGCGAAACATTTAAATATGAATTCGATGTCGAGCAAAACGGCACCTACTGGTACCACAGTCATTCAGGCCTTCAGGAACAGTTGGGTCATTTAGGACCTCTTGTGATCGACCCTGCAAATGGAGACATTGGGGCTGATAGGGAACATACAATTATTTTAAGCGATTGGACGTTTTCAGACCCCCATGACGTTATGCGAAAACTGAAAGTAGCGGAAGGTTATTACAATTATCAAAAGCGAACTATTTTCGACACGTTAGAAGACGTAAAGAAAAAAGGGCTTGCCGATACATGGGAAGAGCGTGCTATGTGGGGTGCAATGCG
This sequence comes from Alteromonas sp. S005, assembly GCF_036864475.1. Taxonomy (NCBI): domain Bacteria; kingdom Pseudomonadati; phylum Pseudomonadota; class Gammaproteobacteria; order Alteromonadales; family Alteromonadaceae; genus Alteromonas; species Alteromonas sp. S005. The sequence goes on from NZ_JAZETN010000012.1 coordinate 91,492, forward strand.
TATGAGCCCTCGCGATATTGCTGACGTTACAGGCAGTACATATACATACTTAATGAATGGCCGGACACCACAAGATAATTGGCAGGCCCTGTTTAAAGTAGGCGAGAAAATCCGGTTGAGGATCATAAATGGTTCTGCGATGACTTATTTCGACTTTCGTATCCCAGGGCTTGAAATGACGGTTGTAGCTGCAGATGGTCAGCCTGTTAAACCAGTAAATGTGGATGAATTTCGAATTGCAGTAGCGGAAACTTATGACGTAATCGTTCAGCCAAAAGAGCGAAAAGCTTATACCTTTTTTGCGGAAAGTTTTGATAGAAGTGGATATGCGCGTGGCACCCTAACCCCGTCAATTGGCCTTACTGCAGAGGTTCCCCCACAGCGAGTTATCACAGAGCGTGGTATGGCAGCGATGGGGATGGACATGTCTGGTATGAAAGGCATGAATATGGATAAGTCCAAAGTCGATAGCTCGGGCATGGCTACTCCAAAAGGTGATATGAAAGAAATGGGTCAGCATAGCGCCCATTCAATGCATGGCACCCAAATGGAAGGAGAAATGAAATCCTCCAAAAAGCTCCCAGTAGAAAGCATAAAAATTGTCCACAGTGAAGACGGGCACGGCGCTGGTGCAGCGATGATAGCTAAAAATCCAAGCTCTAGGCTGGATGAACCTGGGATCGGTTTGGAAGACAGCCCACATCGTGTGCTTGTTTATACAGATTTAGTCGGTGAAAGTCCTTGGCCTGACGAAAGGGAGCCGGAACGTCAAATTGAGCTTCACTTAACAGGCAATATGGAAAGGTACATGTGGTCGTTCGATGGCAAAAAGTTTAGTGAAGTAGACGGATATGTACGTTTCAATTATGGCGAGAGACTACGTCTGATCTTGGTTAATGACACTATGATGGATCACCCTATTCATTTACATGGTATGTGGATGGAGCTTGAAAACGGCCAATATCCAAGACCTCGTAAACACACGATCAGCCTCAAGCCTGGAGAGAAGGTCTCTTTACAAATCAGCGCAGATGCCCCCGGTGAGTGGGCGTTTCATTGTCACCTGCTATACCACATGGAAGCAGGGATGTTTCGTGTTGTACAGGTCGCATAGGAGATCAAAATGAAACAGATATTAATAGCAGGACTCATAACATTAACTTTGAGCGTTAACAATGCTCTGGCTCAATCAAGAGATGACTGGCCATCTCCAATCCCTAATGAATATTTTGGCCAAGTTCTATTTGACCGGCTTGAATATACTCGCACTGATGAGCAGCAAAATATAGCGGTCTGGGACATGCAAGCGTGGTATGGCGGAGATTACCATCGTCTTGTTTTTAAAAGTGAAGGCGAAAATACACAAAACGATGGAAAGCCTACTGATCTGGAACGAGCAGAACTGTTGTACGGTTATCTAGTTTCTTCTTTTTGGTCTATACAATTTGGTGTGGGCACAAAGGGAGAGCTGTCATCAGATGCGGATATGGAGAACTATGCGGTGGTCAGTTATCAAGGTCTAGCGCCGTACTGGTTTGAAATGGAAAATTCACTGCGTATTAACGAAGACGGTGACATGCAGTTCATCAATGAAACCGAATATGACTGGCAACTAAGTCAAGTTTCCTATCTGCAACCGCGACTGGAAGTTGTTGCCAACCTCACCGATTCTGAAAAGTATGACCGTCAAAGCGGGCTGAGTAATATTCGTGTTGGTTTGCGATATCGGCATGAAATAGTGAGGGAGGTAGCACCTTATGTCGGTGTTTATTACAGCAAAGCTTTGGGAAATACAGCTGATGCATTAAAGGCTGAAGGCAAGTCAACCAGTGAAACTGGTGTAGTGTTAGGTGCAAGGATTTGGTTTTAAACGCCCTACGCTAAAAATGAAATAACTGGTATGCCATTGCCAGTTATTTCTTTCTACACGTCTTCGAATTTGTTTTGTAATGGGCCTGTGTCCTTATATTTGCTGCAGGTTGCTTTTGTTGTTACTCAGGCTCACATGACATAAAGGAGTAACCAATATGAATGAACACGAGCATTCAAACAGGAAAGATTCGTTAAGCCTCTGGGGCGCGGTATCGATGGGAACTGGTGTAATGATAGGTGCTGGTATATTTGCTTTAACCGGGCAAATAGCAGAGCTGGCAGGCACATGGTTTCCTTTTGCGTTTTTAGTTGCAGCGATAATTGCAGGGTTTAGCTCATACAGTTACATCAAAATGGCACAGAAATACCCCTCTGCAGGTGGTATCGCCATGTTTCTGAAAAAAGCCTATGGTAGAGGTCTGCTGACTGGTGCCTGTGCATTGCTAATGTTTTTTTCCATGGTTATCAATGAAAGTTTGGTAGCCCGCACTTTTGGCACTTATGTCCTACAATTGTTTGACTCTCAGGGCGCTGAGTGGCTTATACCAGCGCTTGGCGTGAGTCTTCTTATTGTGGCATTCATTGTTAATATTTTGAGTAATCAATTCATACAGACCCTCTCATTTATTATGGCTTTTATCAAAATAGCAGGACTTGCAGTTTTGGCAATTGGTGGGCTGTGGGCAACCGGTTTGTCGTTTGAGAGCGTTTCAGCTCAACCGCAAGATACCAGCGCAACCGGTTTTCTCGGAGCCGTGGCACTTGGTATTTTGGGATACAAAGGATTCACTACAATCACAAACAGCGGAGGCGAGCTCAAACAACCAGAAAAAAATGTAGGAAGGGCCATAGTCATTTCTATATCCATTTGTGTGGTACTTTATGTTTTTGTCGCAGTTGCAGTAGGAGCAAATTTATCAATTGGCGAAATAATACAGGCAAAAGATTATTCGCTTGCTGAAGCATCTCGACCCGCATTCGGCCAGTATGGTGCTTGGTTTACTATAGCTTTCGCGATTATTGCCACGTCTTCCGGTGTCGTTGCCAGCATCTTCGCTGTTTCAAGAATGCTATCGATGCTTACATCAATGCAACTTGTGCCTCACCGTCATTTTTCATTACCGGGAGATATAAGAAGACATTCCTTAATTTATACGTTAGTCATCGCAATATTTCTTACCATATTCTTCGATTTGAGCCGCATAGCCTCCATCGGTGTAGTTTTTTATATCGTAATGGATATTTTCATCCACTGGGGAGTGTTCAAGCATTTACGAGATGATGTGCAAGCTAAAGCTTGGGTACTAGTCAGTGCAATTATTCTCGATATCATTGTTCTTCTATCTTTTATGTGGGTGAAAGCAAAATCAGATATCTTCATTGTTGGGATTTCTGTGGCTGGACTTCTTATCGTATTCGCGGCTGAGAAATGGTTTCTAAAGCTCCATGCGTATGATGATGATGATAAAAATTATAACTGATGCAAATCATTGAAGCTGTTCATGAACTACATCGACGGAGTAAGACAATATTCAGCGTAGGCAGAGTAGCAGCCTAAAAGGTAAGCGCAGTTGTTATGAATAGGAAAGGAATTAACCGGCATTAGCGTGCCGGTTATTTTTACTCGTGGCACACTTTAACCGCTTTTTTGCTGCTTCAGTGTATTCATTATTTCAGCAAACTCCTGTCCTTTTGACTCAGGTGGCTGGCTACAACCCTGCTTCTCTGTATTGGTTTGACTGGGTAGTTGCATGGCTTGCTGTAAGGCTAATTCTGAATTATTGGTTATCATAATATCTCACCGTTAGTTTAAATTTATGTGGCAGTAGATATCAGCAAATATCGTACCTGTGCTAAAAGGACAAATACTGACTATTTATTTAGCCCTCACTACTACAGCTGCCTATTGTAAATACTGGCAATAAGCCAACCCAGTACACCTGCGAACAAAGCCCATAAAGCTCCGCCTATCACTACACCCAATAAAGGCACGTTCCATATCATCCCTTGCCAGTCTGAAAACATTATATTACCAGCCATGGGTGACATCATGTCGGGCATTGTAATAATGAACAAAGAACTAACAACACTCTCGAAGCTGAACGATGCGGCGCACGCGAACGCAAATACATTTTCTCGAATTTTCATCTTACGCCTCCTTAAAGCCAGCATCATAATGTAACGACATCGCTCAGCATTGTTGTTGAGTGAGAACGTAGAGCACAATAAGGTTATGTACGCTTCCTGTGAGCGCCCTGCGGCAAGTGGTGGCAACTCCACGGTTTGTGCGTCGCATTGTCTTTTATATTTTGATCTACAAACTGGTAATAACCTTCTTTTGTGTGTGTCCACCAGTCATTGTGAAGATCTGCGCCGTGTTTTCGAATGATCGCTTCAATACCGTCTAAATCGATATGTGTCGCATCATATGCCAGGTGAATAGCCCCTTCTTTGATGTTGTAGCTCACCTCATCAATGCCAAAGAGCTTGTCAATCTCTTCAATTAGGGGCTCGCAATTTGCCTCATAGACATTGCTGAGCCGTAAATCCGAACGACTAAATTTGCTTCTCTGACACCGACTCTGTGGTCTAAATCACTCATATCTTTCTCCTCGGGTGTTAATTTGAATGTTTCTGAGATTCGGGTGAATGGCTTCCATCCATTTTCGACATCATTACTTCCATCATCTTAAGATGCCTTTCTGCCATATCAACTTGGTTTTGCATGGGTTGCCCTTCCATTTTTTCGTGCATTATATGCATCATTCCCATCATGGATTGCATGTGTTTTTTCATCATTTCACGCTGCTTGCTGGGATTCTTTTCTTCTTTGATAGCGTTAACTTCTTCCTTCATCGACTTTATTTTTGCATTCATCATATGCATATCTTGGCCACGCATAGGCATTCCCGTTTGAATCTCTGGCTTGTCTGAGCCCTTATGCTCATGCTCTTCCATTTGTTGAGCTTGCGATGTTGCAGCCATTACTAATGTGGTTGAAAAAATGATTGATTTAGTGAATTTTTTCATGGTTTTCACCTTTTAATTTAAAGTTGAGGTTTGGGATCCAGCCAGGTGTCGTGTTGATATAGCTCACATACTCATCGCCAAATTCAGCAATAGCCAGAGCTTCTTCACGCTTTGCCAGTTTCACATACACAACAACTAAAACTGGAAACATGACCAGTGTGGGAATGGTCGGCCATTGCAACAAAAAACCGAACATGATCAGTATGAAGGCTAAATATTGAGGGTGGCGACACCGCGCATACCATCCAGTCTTAGCTAAGTGATGGTTCTTCTGAGCGTGGTGCAGCACATTCCATGCTGAGGACAAGATAAAGAATCCTGCAACAATAAATACCATACTGGCGATATGAAATGGGTCCCAGTGGGCGTCGCCTTTAAAACCAAAGAAAGTATGCAACAGATGTCCGTTTTCGTGCGCAAAAAAGTTTACTTCCGGATAGGTTTCAGCAAGCCATCCTGACAAGAAATAAATAGTCAGTGGGAAGCCATACATTTCGGTAAACAGGGCTACAATAAACGCAGAAAATACCCCCAAACTTCGCCAGTCGGTGGAAGATTTTGGCTTTACAAAACTGAATGCAAAAAAGATAAAAATAGCTGAGTTCAGTATCACCATTGACCATAAGCCATAATCATATGTATCATTCATCTTGGTTGTCCTTTTTAAGTGACTCCTTTCGGCCTTCCTCCAACCCCTGAATGTATCCATCACGATAAGCCGCGTTGTTATCACTCAATTCCTGAAAACTTTTCTGCTTATTGTCACTGTCGCGAGAATGTTCGTGGGCGTGTCCGTGTTTACCGTGGCTACTGTGCATGAATATATGCATGAATGGGCACAGCAATAAAATCAAATAGGGAAGAAACTGAAGGACATGATGACCATGTTCGAAAATTAAAAAATAAGTAACGGCAGCGATCATCGCTAATGCTGCCCACCCTGTAGGTGTTGACCAAAATCTGGGGTGACTGTTTTTCATGACTCCTCCTATACCACCGTAAGAACACCGCGATACATCTGCATCTGGCAGTGAAAAGTATGTTCGCCCTGTGGGACGTTTTCGAGGTGAATTGGTGTTACCTCATTAAGCGTTAGCTGCTCACTGATATCTAATGAAGGAATTAGCAGTACTTCGGAACAGGGAGACTCATCTTTGCGCAAAAACTTCAACGTAACAGATTGGTTTGCGTTTACCTGAATAGACGCTGGTGAGTACACGCCATTTTTTACTTCTATGAGTATTTCGTTACTTTCAGTAACTGTCTGATCAGGCTTGTATAACCAAAACCACCAAATAATCAGTGCAATACCCGTAAGTCCTACAATATTAATTATCATCATAAGAAAACTCCTTAGTGGTCCTTTGCCTTGAATAGGCGAAGCCGGTTCGCATTTGATACCACTGTTAACGAAGAAAATGCCATGGCGGCTCCGGCGATAACTGGGCTTAGCAATACTCCGAAAAATGGATAGAGCACGCCCGCCGCAAAAGGTATACCTGCTACGTTGTAGATAAAGGCTCCAAACAAGTTTTGCTTAATGTTGCGCAAGGTGGCTTTACTAACCGCTATAGCATCGGCCAGACCATGCAACGAGCCGCGCATCAGGGTGATATCGGCGCTTTCAATGGCAACGTCCGTTCCTGTACCAATGGCAAAGCCAACATCAGCCAAGGCAAGAGCCGGAGCATCGTTAATTCCATCACCAGTCATACCCACTACTTCTCTCTGCTGCTGTAATTCATGTACTTTGTTGGCCTTATCTTCGGGCAATACTTCAGCAAAAAACTCGCTTATTGCCGCTTTCTTTGCCACTGCAGCAGCAGTTTCTTTGTTGTCCCCCGTTAACATGATGACCCGGATATCATTAGCCTGAAGACGCTTGATGGCAGAAACAGAGTCAGGTTTTATCGGGTCGGCAACCGCTATGATGGCAGCAAGTTGTCCATCTACAGCGAAATACATGGGAGTTTTGGCGTCTTTGGCCAGTGTTTGTGCTTTCTCTGAATAATTACCTATGCCCACCCCTTTTGAAGCCATAAGCTTGCTGTTACCAAACAATAAGGCCTTTCCTTCACAACGGCCTTCAACCCCCATACCGGTAATCGCATTAAACTCTTCGGTTTTCAGCAGCTCAATGCCCTGGTCGTGGGCACTTTCTACTATCGCCATTGCTAATGGGTGCTCTGAACCATTTTCCAGACTAGCTGCCAATTGCAGCACTGTCTTTTCATCACTGAAATTGGCTAAAATTATGTCAGTGACCTTGGGTGTACCTTCCGTAATCGTTCCGGTTTTATCCAGTATCATCACACTGATTTTTGATGCCGTTTGTAGCGCTTCGCCGTTGCGAATTAGCACGCCGGCTTCAGCAGCCTTTCCAACCCCCACCATAACTGACATCGGCGTGGCTAGGCCCAATGCACATGGACAAGCAATGATCAATACAGTGGTGGCCGAAACTATGGCAAATGCCAGTGCGGGCTCAGGCCCAAAGTTCAGCCATGCTAGCGCACTGAGCACAGATATAATCATGACCACAGGAACAAAGTAAGCGGATATCACGTCGGCCAAGCGCCCAATAGGCGGCTTTGAATTTTGTGCGCGTTTAACCATTGCAATGATTTGCGCCAGTGCCGTGTCTTTACCTACTCGAGTTGCTTTAAATAGAAACATTCCTGACTTGTTGAGAGTTCCAGCAACGACTTCATCGTCATGTGATTTTTCAACTGGCATCGGTTCCCCGGTTAGCATGGACTCGTCGATTGACGTATGGCCTTCAACAACCACACCATCAACAGGCACTTTTTCTCCAGGCCTGACTTTGATGACATCGTTAAAAAGCACTTGCTCGATAGCGACCTGGACCTCTTTATTGTCGCGAATAACCGTGGCTGTTTTCGCTTGTAATCCAATTAAACGTTTGATTGCTTCTGAGGTTTTTCCGCGGGCTTTTAGTTCTAAGGCAAGCCCCAGATCAATTAGACCAATGATCATAGCTGTAGCTTCAAAATAAACGTGCCTTGCCATTAACGGCACTGCTTCAGGTACCAACACTACCAACATCGAATAGAACCATGCTGTGCCTGTACCAAGTGCAATGAGTGTATCCATATTGGCAGAATGATTTTTAAAGCTCTTCCACGCACCGATGTAAAAATGCCGGCCGGAAAAGAACATTACACCCAGCGTCAGTAGGCCAACTGCTAGCCACAACAACCTCTCGACATTAGTCTCGACCGTCATTTCGTCGACAACAATGCTATAAGTCATTAGAGGGATACCTAGCGAAAGCGCAATGAAAGTATCTCGCATCAGCTTTTTGTAATAGGTCCTATCCGCTGCTTCTTTTTCATCGACTACATCAGTGTCAGGCTTATCTTCGAAAGGCTTTGCGTTGTAACCAACGGACTCTACTGCTTGAACCAATAATTGAGAATCCGCTGTACCCGTTACAAGTACTGTTCTGTCTGCAAAGTTCATTTCGGCATTCTGCACTCCCGGCGTCTGCTTCAAGGCAGCTTCTATTTTTCCAACGCAACTGGCACATCCGGCGCCTTCTATCACTAATTGTCGCTGTGTTACTTCTGCACTCATAGTGCTCTCCTTTTTTCCTATTTTTAGAAGACTTGTTTTTTGACGGACAACAATTTTTCTGAAGAAACACCTGCATTAAGTTCTGTCATTTATGTTTTCCTCCAGGACGGTGTGTTCAAACTCTTCTATTAAATGACAGACCACGTGTGAGGATGGGGCTTTGTCACCCATTGCTCCCCATTTCCTTACTGCCAGCATCATATTTTGCCTGAGTAACAACATTGCCTTAAATTGTCTTTCTGTTTCTGCTAGCCTTCTTGCAATTAAGGTTCTAACTAGGGGACAAGCGGTCTTTCCATTATCTGCTTCTCTGAGAATTTGCTTGATATCTTCAACTGAAAAACCTAAATGCCTTGCACTTAATATAAACCGCAACCTGGAAGCATCTTTCGTTGAATAGAATTTATAACCATTGTCAGATTTTGCCGGCGTTATTAACTGCAAGCGCGTGTAATAGCGAACAGTATCTGGCGTTGTAGCCAAGGCGCTTGCGATCTCTCTTACTTTCATAGTTGTTCCGATGTCTTTAACCTAAAATTTTACTTATACCTAAAGGCTAAACCTGTGTGTGGGACGCGAGTCAATAGGCATGTAACTCGTGAAACTTTCGGTTCTAAGATGTAATGCGTTTGTAAGTGAGGCGGATAATACTTGCTGTTCGTTTACTGATAGCAAACAGTGTCTTAATGTATATTAATTAAGCAGTTGATCGTCTAAGACATTCTTTGATTGCAATTGATTAGTAAAGAAAACTTAGAGAAAAGCCTCACTGAGTTTATGTGTAGCTCTTAATCGGAGGGTGGAAGGGAGGAGAGTGTATACCAATTAAAGGGGTAATATTTATATCTGAAAATGAGCTTTGCTTAATGTTTTCACTTATCAGAATTTCAATATTTGAAAGTATACAAAATTGGGTTAAAGAAGTTGCACAGTAAGCACCTATACAGCACGCGCATATCGATTGATCATTTCCTTCGCAGTGCTGTACATCCTGGTTCTTTTCTGAATGAAGTGTGTGATTATTTAAAGTAGTATGTTCTACGCTTGATAAGGAATCATTTGAGGACATATGAGATTCTGATGTGTCGTGACCATCACATTTAATTGGGTTCGTCATAGCAAAGCCGTGCTGTGAAAGCAGCGCAGCTATTAGTACTAATTTAAACCACTTATAAATGCCTGACACAATAAACTCCATCAGTGAGTAAGGGAATAGTAGCGGTATTCCGTTATTCTTACTTTGACGTAGATCAACACAACACAAAAAAGTGCTTAGGACCTTTAAACATTAAAGCCGTAATCAACTAGTTTAGTACTCTTGATTCATATAGCCTTAAACTACGCTTAGAAAGTACAACATAGCCATCATTTATAGCAATGCTTTTAATCAGTGCATCCTCAAAGATTATGCTACCGCACGTGAAATCGTGACTGAAAGTTGTGACTTCGACATCATTTGCGATATATAACGCGTTATCTAACGAAATAAGAATCCCAAAGTGCCCATACTGTCGAAGGGCATGACTAAATTGAGCGGTGTTTTGATCCCAATTTACAAACCTTCTTTTTACTGGAGGTAGACTTTGGAATGACGCTAGCTTTTCCAATTGAGGTGTGGCGTTATTATAAAGTTCATTAAAGTTATTAAGTAATTCTTCTAACAGAGTTTCTGCGAGTAACTGAGACTTGACCATCAATGATGAAATCGTTTCATTGTTTTCGACCTCAAATTTCTCTTGGATTAGGATGCTACCTGCATCAAGTTTCTCAGTGAGTTTATGAATGCTAACACCCGCGTTCTCAGGGTTGTCGATAATGTAGGTGAGTGGGGTTGGGCCTCTACTTTTGGGTAGTAAAGATGGGTGGATATTAATCGCATATTTTATTTCGTTTGTGGGTACTTTGTATCCGTAATCGGCTACAACAAAGACTGTCTGTTCGTCATTTAAATATCCTTTAAGAGTCACGATACTTGGTTTTTCAGTGGAATAAACAATATTGTATTTACGACAAATTCGTTTGATGAAGCTCGCATTTTCCTGAACATCGTTTATAAAAACGCGTTCAATGTTCAATCTATTTTTAATTAGAAGTAACAAACAATTCGAGAATAAGTCGTTTCCAAAATAAACGATTTTCATATTTCTCTGCACCTTTTGAGAATAGCGTATGTGGAACAAAATGTAGGTTGGGAGGACAAGTGTTTAAGGATTCGATGTTGATTAAAAATCTGTGCAAAAACGAATAATAAGGGTTCATTGGCTGGCGGGAAGCTTAGTTCGTGCCAATATGAAGTGTAAGGCATTTTGGCAATAGGATAGCCGAGATGGTTCTGATATTGAGCAAACTGGAAAGCTACCGTTGATATTACCAAAGTAGCTTTCAATACATTTATTTCGCTAGTCTTTTGCACGATTTCTACTAGAGGAATGCGTGTGAACTATCAGCCACTCACCGTTAACTTTTTTAAAAAGAAAGGTTTGAAACCCCGTTTTGTTGAAAGTTTCTCCAGACTTCCTAACCTTTCCTTGAACGGTTGTATCAACGAGTGTCCAAGCAAAATCATCTTCTACATGAGTTTGAATGTTAGAAAAATCTAAACTTAAGAAAACTAAGGCATCCTTTTCTGGTTCAACATGATGCTCTATCAAGTCACTTAACCCTACATTCTGTCCGCCAGATTCAAAGTATCTTGCGCCTTTAAAGTCGAAAAAGTGCTTTTTAAAGGGGGCACCGTCTCCATTCTCCCAGCCATATTCAATTTGCTTTATAATGTCTTTTATCTGATCTTTATCAGTTGCATTGTTATCATGAGCGAAAGTGAAAAAAGATAACAAAGACGAAATGATTATGATTAAAAATTTTTTCATACGAGCTCTCTCGGGTAGTTAATCGAATCAATTTGACCAATGAATATGTTTGATTTTCCACTCTCCTTCGGTGTTGATTAAGACAATTGTTTCCATACTTTGGTAGTCTCTCTCTTCCCCCTTAAACATCCCATTGACCAGAAACCGCGATGCGGAGATTGCTGTGTTGCCCAGAACTTTGACTTGATGCTCCAACGCTTTATTTGTCACTGACGATAGATATTCCATATCTGAATTCATATGATGTTGAGCATATTCATCTGCGCTCCTCTCAACTCCGCCTCCTTCATAAATAGTCACATCATCCGCCAGTAGGCTCTTCGCAGTGATTTTGTCTCCCGTATTAAGCGCGTGATGGAATGCAATAACTATTTTAGCTGCAGGCGTATCTAACCCACTAAACATACCTTTCTCATGATGTTCTTTTTCATGGGCACTAGCAGCAAAACTCATGATTACGGGCATGATAAATAGTAAGACTAATAATTTAATTTTCATTTGAATTTCTCTTCTAAGTTTTATCTTTCGGGACCTACAATACTCGTAAGCCCAGAAGTAATGATTAAAATAGCAACTGCTATTGTTAACTCTAATGAAATGGATTTTGAGAGTGCTTCGCTTCCCGAGCCACTTTTAAGTTTTGGGACTAATTTCAGTTTGTGCCGTATAGCAATAGCTAGAATGCTAGTTACAAGGAACATTTTAACAAGAAGAGTTTGCCCATATATGGAGCTAAATAACCCTTCAAAACTACCTACCAATTGAATAGCTAGCCAAATGCCTGCAGATAATAATAAGGTAACCAATACGGCCGCCTGCGTACCAAACCTATCCATTAATTTATAAAGCTTTTCGTAGCTCTGGTAATGGCAGGAGAGCTTTAACGGAATCAATGCACCAAACCACCAAGCCATAACAAATACGTGAACCATAAGTAGTATTCGAGCAATACTTCCTAATTCAGAAACGTGGCCGGTTAAAGTAAATGTGTACGAGAGAGTGAATAGACACAGCACAAGTAAGCAAGACTTTAACCTTAGGAAAGGTTTAAGAGGTTTAAATTTCAATAAGTAGATAGTTATTAAAGCTACGGCTAACCCCCCCGCACGATACAAGGTGACTTCACCGATAGGAGAACTCAACATTATCTTAAGCATAAAGGGGTCAAGTGCGCCTTGAATTCCCTCTTCTACCATCGCTCCAGTGTTCGCGATAAACCACACTGCATTAGAAATAAACGCAACAAAGACACAAACCTTTACCCATACAGCGCTATAAGATGGCGTTGTATAACTTGTCCTACTGTCGTTAATATCTCGCCAGAAAAATGTATATCCAGCTGTGGCCGCGAAACCTAAATAAAACATTAGCTTTGTCACTACAATTACAGTGTTCCAGATATACATTTCCACAGCTGAATCCCCTTTTTAGTGCACCATAAATCCAAAACTATCTTTCATCTTGTGCCCATCGGAGCCAAGCATGATGAACTCAACATTGTATGAACCTGGACGTAATTTAGGTAAGGTCCAAGAATAATCCGTTGCAACCTCTTTCGGAGGTTCAAAGCCAAAATCAACTTTTGCACCTTCACTATCTTTTAAAACTACTTTTATTAATCTAACTCCCTTGGTAAAGCTGACTGATAGTTCCATTGGGGCCTCCATCAGCATTGCATTTTTGCTTGGTGTGCTAGATTTAATTTCTATAGCCTCATGTGCTAATGCCACGCTGCTTAGCAGTACACTAAATATTGCAAATGATTTAACAAGTGCTTTCATGATTACCTCTATCTTTGGTTTTTAAAAATTAAAATTGCTTTGATTGTCAAAAGTGCGCATTTATTTGTTTAACTTTGACTTCAATCGAATTGACTTTCGTAGCTTTCTACTTTCGCGTAAGGTTCGTAGCTCCCATCTTGATATATAATGAAAACGGTATAAGGCATAAACTGCTCTGCTACTTCCATTCCGGGTGAACCTACTGGCATAGCTGGAACAGATAACCCGATAGCCTTTGGATGTTCTTCTAACAAGAATCGTTTTATAAACTTAGAAGGGACATGGCCTTCAAATACAAAGCCACTTTCTGTAACAGCGGTATGGCAAGAGCGAAGATTTGGCGAAATTCCGTATTCGTTCTTGATGTCGCTCAAGTTATGAAAGTCCTTTGTACGTAGTTGAAACCCTTGGCTTTCTAGATGAGTTATCCACTTTTTACAGCATCCACACGATGGTGATTTATAGACCAATAATTCAAAGGCGTCGTTTGCGCCATGGTGGATATTTGCCATGGCAACGCTAGGTAGAATTAGCAGTAATACCGCAGCTTGATAGGTGATTTTTTTTAACATTTTTGCCTCCAGACAAAGCTGGCACATATAGGTACACTAGCACCTAGATAATAAATAGGAACTGAAACAAATTGTGCGTGAGATTTGGACGCACTGATCCTGTGTTAGGCAAATATCGGTGGGCGAAAAAGTGAGGAAGTTACTGAAACTGGCTGTTGGAAGAACAAGCCAAATGAAGCGTCCGGCACCACTGGGTGTTGAACAATCATCATGGAAGCTATAAGGACGGGAGCATGAGTACAACCACCTGGTGGGCATGTGCATTCCGAAGTGTTGCAACAATCTTTAATACTAGCGTTTTCGGAACTGCTAGAATCTACTCTCATACCATTGCTCATGTTCGTAGAGCAATTCGATTCAGAATTACTATTGTAATGTTTGTTATCAATAGCCATTTCAAAACTCATAGTATCTACAGCCATCGCTTGCCCGACGAGGGCAGATAGCACTGTAAACACTAATACTAGTTTTGATATGGATTTAAACATTTCTTAAGCATTAAACATAACCAATATGGAGAATAATTGATTTTCGCGAATTGGTAAACAGTTGAGGCTGATTTGTGATTAGAATAACCCGTTCATCGGCAGAATTTAGGAAATAGTCATGATGAGAGAGATAGCCTACAACCATGCAAATTTTTGGGCGCGTCTCTAACTCCATAATTCAGATATTGCGGTAGAACTTGAACGCTTTAAGTAGCCGCCCCAATACTTCCCTTTTGTCCAGTTCCATTAACGTTATAACGGGGGCTAACCAGAAATACAAAAAAATTGAGGAGGCTTGAGGAGCTATATAAATAAACACACCCGATAAATATAAATTCATCGGTAACTTGAAAGAGAAATCAGATATTCTGTTTAAATCGTTGAGGCACAAACTAACTTCAGCGATTTCAACTTAAGTGCCACTCAAGCGCTGGTCGATAAGTGACTCTCGCCCCGCGGTTATAGATACTCTCTGCTTCACTTATTTTTCTGCATATGAATAAGGCGATTAATATCAGCTTTAGGATAAAAAAGTTCAATCACTTCTATCAATTGTGAGCACGGTAATAAGTTGTCTATCCGTGATAGGAAAACCTCTTTATAGGGCTATCAGCGCTTGCTTTAGCTGACTACTGGCAATAATTAACTGTTGGCTCACGAGCAGTAGAGAATGTAACTTAACATGCAGTCATGATCTCACGTTAGGAACTTATTTGCATCTTCCCTAGTATCAATTGAATAACACTTTTATGCTGTTTCTAATTATTTCATCGATCTCGGAACATTGATTGAGACAGGTAACGTTAATCTATATTAACGTTACCTATTCGAGTAAAGATAAGAAGTTAGCTTTCCGTTTATTACTACGATATGTCATGCAAGCGAATAGCGCTCACGTCAGCAGTAAATGTTAGATAATTCAAGGGTTGTAAATCTCTGTAAAGACAGTTGGATGACGTCAACATATTGGAGATATACAAGATGAAAGCTAAGCTGCCTCATATTGGTATTTTTTGGGTCTACAAGTCGACTGTACTTGCTAAAGTAATGCCTTTGAATAGTGCAGAGCCTGATAGCCTTTCACTCTATGACAGTGACTTTAGCCATTTAGTAGAGTGGGAAGAGCATAGAATATACCTTCGGTGTTTTCCTGAGCTCATTGCTGTTGAATATCAAGAAGTCAGCAGGGGTAGAGTGATCTACTCTGGAAACTCAAAGTTCTTTAAAATATATGCAGACAGAAAAGTGGTACAGAGCGTTGAGCTTCAAACCTTGGTATGTGATAAATTTAACCTTATACCGAGTCAATGCACTTGGAAGCAAGATAAGCATTACCGCATCTTTAGTTCATAAAAAGCATACGAAAAAGTTAAAAAGTCGCTCAGTAAAGAATACGCAAGCAAACCATAGGGACATGACGTTGAATATATTTGAAGAAATAAACAATAGTATTTCTGACTTTGTAGAAAACCAAGAAAATAAAGCGCTCAAGAGAGGTACAGGCTCTTATTCGATACCGTTTAGAGGCTCTATCTTCGGGGAAATCGAGACAGCAAAAGTATTAAGTAAGCTCAATGCCGAATCAGTCGATGTAATTTGGTTAGGCTCAAATCCTAATGTTCCTGAATCTCTCGACGCTATTTTGTCTCCTTCCTCCCCTTCTCACTACGAGGGGTTTGTGCAACAAGCCATGAACGACAATTTCAGCGAAGCGTACAAAAATAGCGACGGTGCGAATGTCCCATTGTGGGATCCTATTAACAAGCCAAACAACAAGTGGCAATTCTACTCAGAGATATTCAATAAGCGGTTTGGTGAACACAAAACGCTCATGGCTAACATAGTGCTGTGGGGAAGTAAGGATTTTAAAAGCTTCACTTCTCAGTTGGCTAAATACGATAAAGCGCTTTTAGAGAGAGCTATTCAGTTTTCCTACGAGCTGAACAATCAGATAATCGAGTACTTCAAGCCAAAGGTTGTTCTTGTTCCCAAAAGCTTTAATAGCCCATCATCAAAGAATTGGCTACTACACTCTTCAAACTTAACGGACATACAACATCACGAAGTGAGAGGTAGAGTAACGTTCAAGTTTTCAGTAGGTAGCCTGCAAAAAGGCGATTTTAAAACAACTGTAATATCAGCCCCCCACCCTTCATACACACCAAGAATTGGTCGTGAATTTAGAGAGTCTGCGCAAAACGCTATCTTCACAGTATTACAAAATTGCTGATACTTATTAATCTACTTCATAAACAAAAACTAATTTTGCATTTGTTAGCATCTTTAGTTGATGAGTTTATCGCACGAGAGTTACATGATAGAACTTAAGATTTTGGGATCCTTTATTACCGCTAGTGCAACTATTTTAGTAGCCTTAGCAACATATATATGGAAAATTCAGAGAGAAAAAAAGAAAGTAATCGAACAATAATTTATTTACTCCTTGAGTTACGCAATGTATTTATCAATTCAGTAATTAATACAGATCGCGCGATTGACGGTTACTTGAAGCTGTATTTAGAGAAATTGAATGACCAAGCATTCTCGCCTAAAGATAAATCAGCATTCGAAGCAGAGCTACGAATTGCCCTTGAAAAAGCATTTAATTCGTTAATCATTGGTATGAAGAAAGAACTGCGAGTAGATTTCTCCTCTCAGTTTGACAGCGCTATTTTAGAGCTTTCAAAACATGACCCAATACTTGCTTACCGGTTGCAGAAAAACATAAAAATTGAAAAAACTTTCGAGGTAATTGAGAATCATCTAACGAGGACCAAAGATTGGGTCGATAACGCTAACGAAGAGCATTTGCCTTCTATTGAGAATATTTCGCGAAGATTAGAATCTAAATTGGCTGAAAAACTAGCTGGAGATCTTGAACAAGATATTCTCACCGTTGCTAGTAGTGATTCATTTTTAACTAAATTAAAATGCAGAAGGATCATTAGCAATAAGAACATAAATAGCATTTACGATTTTAGCGAGATCGGTCCCTATTTGGATGAATCTTTAATTACGGTCTTCGAAGACAGTAGTCAGAATATTTAAGACAACAAGGACGTTTATGTGTGTGATTCATAGAGATCGTTTCAACATAATACGACTCTATGAACAAAGAAATTAGACAGCGACTCAAGTGGATTGAGCTTTACGAAGAAACTAAAAATGCAGGTCTGGTTTGCCGCAGGTGTGGTATGTCCAGACCCACTCTTCGTAAATGGTTAAAACGATATAAAGAAAATGGTCTAGACGGTCTTCAGGACGTTTCTAAACGCCCTCATACCTCGCCAAATGCTAAAATAAACCATCAGATAGAGGAATGGATTCTAAGCCTGAAAAAAGACAGGAAGCTTGGTGCGCGGAGAATCCAAAATGAACTTCTTCGCGAGCATAGTGTTCAATTATCGCTTGCTTCCATACATAAGGTGCTGACCAGACATGACGTTAAACCAATAGTATTTCAACGGAAGAAAAAAGACTTCATCCGTTACCAAAGACCCATTCCAGGTGATCGAGTGCAGATGGATACATGCAAAATCGCTCCTGGAATTTACCAATATACTGCTATTGATGACTGCTCTAGATATCGCGTACTGGATGTGTTTAACCGGAGGTCGGCAGCAAACACCCTTATTTTTATCGATAAGGTAATCGAGGAAATGCCATTTCCAATACAGCGAATACAAACCGACCGTGGTACAGAATTCTTCGCAGAGAAAGTTCAGCGAAAGCTGATGGATTATGGCATCAAATTTCGTCCTAACAAGCCTGGTTCTCCTCACCTGAATGGTAAGGTTGAAAGGTCGCAAAGAACCGACAAAGAAGAGTTTTATTCGACAGTAAACTTGAATCTAGACGAACTAAAAAACGAAACATTGCCCGAATGGCAGCATTACTACAACTGGCAACGGGCACATGGTTCGTTAAAGGGAAAAACGCCAATGGATATTGTCTGTGAAAGACTTGAACAAGCCCCACTTTGAGAAGAGGTTCACGAGGATTATATAACTGAGGACGAGCGCATTCAGCTATCAAATGTATTAGCTCAGACTTGATCTGACAGTTACCCGATTTTCAAGGTGCCGCTGTCAGATTAGATTTGAGCTAGATTCTTCTCAGCCCAAGTCTGTTTCCCATCGATTAATGTTTCTAGTGGTGTTCTGCCACAGCACATTTTACCCTGATGAGTCCTTTCATTGTTGTAGTAATCCATCCACACGTCCAGATCTTTTTGAAGCTCTTCTAGCGACGCGTACAGTTTCTTACGGAACGTAACTTGATAGAACTCATTCAATATCGTTTTGTGGAAGCGCTCGCAGATACCGTTTGTTTGCGGTGACATTGCTTTAGTTTTCGTGTGGTCGATATCATTTATCGCAAGGTAAAGCTGGTAATCATGGTGCTCTACCTTCCCACAATATTCTGTACCGCGATCTGTAAGTATTCTGAGCATCGGTAAGTCATGCTGCTCGAAGTAAGGCAGTACCTTGTCATTGAGAGCGTCAGCAGCTGTTATCGGCGTTTTGGTGGTATACAGTTTGGCGAAGGCCACCTTGCTGTAGGTATCGATGAAGGTTTGCTGATAGATACGACCAACACCTTTCAAGTTCCCCACATAAAACGTGTCTTGTGAGCCTAAATAGCCTGGGTGAAGGGTTTCTATCTCACCGCAAGCCTCGTCATCATTCTTCTTTTTCTCTAACGCAGCAACCTGCGAATCTGTAAGTATGATGCCATCATTGGCGACTTTATCTTCTAACGCTTTCAGCCGCTTCTTGAAGTTCTCCAAGTCATGACGAAGCCAAATGGATCTAACACCACTGCCAGACACAAATATACTTCTCTTTCTAAGTTCGTTGCTGGTTCTGTGCTGGCCGTGCGCTGGAAACTCAATAGCGTAATCAATGACAGCTTGTTCTGTTACTTCATCGACGCGGTTCTTAAGATTTGGTGCTCTGCGACTTTTATCGATTAACGAGTCAATTCCTCCGTCTTCAACAAGTTCTTGGTAACGGTAAAAAGTATCTCGCGAAACGCCCATAACTTTACACGCTCTTGATACATTTCCGAGTTCTTCGGCGAGATTAAGCAAACCTGCTTTGTGTTTAATGATTGGATTGTTAGTATGCAACATGAGAGTTACCTATTTTGTTTTGATTGAAGATTCGACACCTTTATCAAAACGGGTAACTCTCATCTTTTCAAGAAGAAGTGTCAGATTAAGTCGAGACTAATTCATATCAAATTTGTTAACACCAAGCGACTTTGTCGTATCTTAATTACCAAGCGATTCTGTCGGTCATTTTTTTATGTGCCTGTTAGTGTTTTGTTTTTTGAATACTAGAAGGCATGTTGAGGATGATTGTGATGGATTCTAAAGCTCAACTCACCGTTGATATAATAGCTAAAGTGGTTGAAGGTAAAATATCGATTGCCAATGCTACCAAGTTACTCAATAAATCCCGACGTTCAATTGAACGCTATATAAAACGCTATCAAGAAGTCGGTATTCAGTTTGTGGTGCATGGTAATTGCGGTAAATCACCCCCGAATAAAACGCCTATTTCGATAAAAAAAGCCGTTCAAGCGTTAATTAAGGATAAGTATTTTGATTTGAATTTACTGCACTTAGCCGAGCAGTTGGCTGAGAATGAACACATTGTTGTTAAGCGTGAGACCTTACGTGGTTGGGCGCACGATATTCATCATGTAAAGCGAGCTAAGCGTCGTCGTAGCCATGTTCGTAAACGCAGAGAACGTATGGCCGCACCGGGCTTAATGATGCAAATGGATGGTAGTCCGCACCGTTGGTTTGGTAACAAAAAGCATTGTCTCATTGCGATGATAGATGATGCCACCAGTGAAGTTTATGCTGAATTCTTCCCATCAGAGACCACCGTTGGATGTTTGAAAGTCATGCGTGACTGCCTTGAAAAGAAAGGTGTGTTTAAAACACTTTATGTGGACAGAGCCGGAATCTATGGTGGGCCTAAGCGTTGTAACTTCTCACAAATGCAACGCGCTTGTGAGGAGCTGGGCATTGAAATTATCTTTGCCAATTCCCCACAAGGTAAAGGGCGCGTTGAACGAGCGTTCGAAACCTTCCAAGACAGGTTGGTGCCCGAACTTAGGTTGAACAATATCAACGATATCGCCGCTGCCAATGCTTACCTTAAGCATGTCTTCATTCCGCAGTTCTGGCAGTCGAAAGTCCAAGTGAAATCAAAGCAAGCACCTGAATTTACGCCTCTGTCAAAACACATCAACCTTGATGATATCTGCGTCATTAAAGACCATCGTAAAATACGTAACGACCATACCTTCAGTTATGGCAACAAATTCTACCTCATTGATTCACCGCTCAAGCACTCCATTGCCAATCAGAAAATCGAGATAAGGAACACGAGTAAAAAAGGGTTTACCGCTCACTTCGCTGGTCGCAAACTGAAGATCTCGGAAGTTAATGAGCCAAGCAAACTGGCATCAGAAGACTTGGCAGTACAGAAGAAACTTGAAGTATTAGCGTTAATCGAAAAGCTCGGAAGCGTCAGTGCTGCATCACGCCAAAGTGGCGTCTCACGAGACACTATTCATCGGCACTTAAGAATGGTTAAGCGAGGTGGCCCTGATGCGCTAAAACGGCAAGAAACGCCTAACATACGGCATAAAAACTGTGTAGATATGGAAATCGAGAAAGCGGTAATCGAGTTCTCTCTTGAACATCCTCACCTTGGTCAGCAGAAGGTGGCACATAAGCTAACAGAAGCATTAGGCATTGATGTTAGCCCAAATGGCGTGCGCAGTATGTGGTTGAGAAATGATATGAATACAACCGCACTGAGAATTGAGAGATCACTAGCTTTGCATGAATCAGCATAATAAATAGCCAGTTGTTTAACTGACTACTTTTCAATTACAACAACTGTTGCCCTCTTGAATTGGAGGGCACTTCACTGTTCCATATGAGCAATAAACGCAGCAGTCGCCGCTCAAAGGCTTTAGCAGTGTTTTACATTTAGTGCATTCATAAAAAAATTGGCATGCAGTGGTTGGCATTTCTTCTTGCTGGCTGTAATCGCAATGTGGGCAAGTAATCGTCGATGAGAGTTCTATTTTCGCCATAGTTTTGTGTTCCTCTGAGGGTTTCAATATCGTTCAACTAGCGACGGCCTTACGACTTCACTAATGAAGGATAACCAGCATTCTTTGTAGCCTTTGTTAGTGCATCAGGATTTGTTATCTCATCGTCAAATGTTACAACAGCAAGTTTATTTTCAAATGTCACTTCCACTTGTTTAACGCCTTTAACGCGCTCAAGTGCTTTTTCTACTGTTATCGGGCACGTTACACAATCCATAGACGGAACTTCTAACGTAACAGTTACATCTTTTGCAAACGTCGCCGTGCTGCTTATCAACAATAAAGTTGTAATCAATAACTTCTTCATTTTTCTCTCCAATTAGAGTTAAGTGGTAGCACCTACACGACCCATATGATCCAGTAGTTGCTGGTAACAAAAACAAACGCCAACAGTGTGGTAAACCAAAATACTGCTTTTCGTCGTGTTCTTACCTTTGGGACTGCACAAGCCTCGTCATCCGCACAGTTTTCAACAGGCTGATGTATCTTCCACCCAGCAAAGCCAAATAAAACTACAACCACGAATATAAAAATAGGACGATAAGGGTCTAAGAGTGTTAAATGACTAATCCATGAACCACTTATACCCAATAAAAGTAAAACAAGAGGCCCGGCACAGCAGGCACTTGCACCGATTGCTGCGGCAAGCCCGCCTAAGATTGATAGTTGACTACTTTTTGCCATATTTACGTTTATTACACTGTTCTTTTAAGCACAGCATAAACTCCGTATATGGGTACGGAGTCAAGTGATGAGTCATTTTACGGTTGAAGTGACTGAATGA
Source organism: Alteromonas sp. S005 (assembly GCF_036864475.1). Classification (NCBI taxonomy): domain Bacteria; kingdom Pseudomonadati; phylum Pseudomonadota; class Gammaproteobacteria; order Alteromonadales; family Alteromonadaceae; genus Alteromonas; species Alteromonas sp. S005. The sequence continues at coordinate 113,626 of NZ_JAZETN010000012.1, forward strand.
TTGGGCAATCTTTATCACTTGGATTAGTTTTACAGTCTGAAATGAGCGAGACAAGGCTGTCTTTAAGGTTAAGCAAATCTCTTAACTTATCTTCAATTACTGCAAGCTTTTGCTCAGCGAGTTGCTGAACATCTTCACAATTACTAGCACTTAATATTAATAATGATGATATTTCCGCCAATGTAAAACCTAAATACTGTGCACGCTTTATGAACAATAGTCTTGAAAGTGCTTGTTCTGTATATTGCCTGTATCCCTGTATCGGTTTGATGGGTTGTTCAAGTAAGCCTTTGCGTTCATAGAAACGAACGGTCTCTACACCAACATTTGCCTCTTTGGCGAGTTTACTGATTGTATACATTGGCTACCTTTAATATTCTGGTTAATTCAATAATATACAAAACGTCTAATTAACTCATGCTTCAAAGGAAATATTTGCATATTTATTGAAGTGGATAATACTAACTGTTACCTTAAATGCGACAAAGTCGCTCGGTAATTAGACCGACATAATCCCTTGGTAATCACACTAATTCATATCAAATTATCAACGCGACCTGCAACTGAGAAAAGTGAAATGATGTCTATGAATCACACAACTCATGCCATATAAATCGACTTTCTAACACTCCAAACAATGGATAGTAACTCGCGATCACAACAGTGAGCGTTGGATAAAAACTTCGGTCTTTATCGAATTTATTTAACTTCGCCAATCCTATTATTAAAACAGCTACCAAAGCCCCTATTGAAGTACTCACTAACACTTTATTTACCCATGTGCCGGTAATAGAAAAATTGCCCCTTCCAGCGGCTAAAACTTGCCACGCTTCTATTCGTCTTTGCTTGAAGAAAACGCTTTTAATGCTTTTTCCAGTGAATATTTTGCGTTAGGCATAACGGAACCTGTGAATTCTTGTACCGCTTGATGGATTTCATGCTCAGCTGGGTTTCTTTCAATTATTCCCAAGTTAAGTAACTTAATTCTGTCCGCTTCGTTTTTACTGTGTTGTCCTGTTTTTGTTTGTTATGGCTGTACGATCAGGCGTAACGTAAGTCTGATCGTTGCTATTGAAACAATTACTTTTTATGGGTTTGCCCAGGAGGAACACGGTGGCAACTCCAGGGTTTGTGTTTTGCATTTTCACGAATGTTTTCGTCAACGAATTGGTAATAGCCTTCTTTCATTTTTGTCCAAAAGTCGTCCGAAATGTCTGCCCCGTTGTCACGAATGATTGTCTCAATGCCATCTAAATTGCAGTGGGTTGCATCGTAGCCTATATGCAGGGTACTTTTGGCGTCCTCAAATGAAACTGCATCGATTCCAAAGGTCCCATCAATGCCAGCAATAATTGCTTCTATGTTATCTTCGGTAATACCAACCAACTTTAAATGCCGTACGACTAAATTCGCCTCTGATACACCGACTCTGTGATCTAGATCGCTCATCTTTTCCTCCTATAAATCGATTGTTAACTTGTTTATGTTCGTCATTTCTTTAATTATTTAAAACACTATTGGCACCGAGCTGCTGCTTCATTAACGATTGTAAAATTGACATTCTTTGTTCAAGATAAAACAAATGTTCGTCTACCGAATTTCCCATGACTACAAAGTCGCCCCCTGCTAAACCGCTGTCGATAAGAACGAGACTTCGTTGAAGGCCATTTGTGTACGTTTCTTCCAGATGTGCTTTGTGTTGCAGGTCTGTTTCACTTTGGAGTCTCTTCTCAATATTCGTTAAATAAATTTCCATCATTTTCATATGCTCAACGATGAGAGTTTGCCTATCAGAGACGTCGTTGATCCGTTGTATGCGTTGCATTAGTGCATCCATGACAAGCTCATTACTTCGAAGCATATCATCCGCACTCATCGACGTTTGAGCAGCAGCAAATGTCGCGGGTAACACCCCTCCAACAAACAGTAATGACAGTAGTACTTTGTTCATTTTGTAATCCTTAATTAGTGCTTGAAACGTTTGAAATACCCATACGGGGAAACCAACCTGGCGTCGTTTGTTTATAGTGTCTGTAGCTATCACCAAACTCGGATTCAGCTTGCTGCTCTTCTCGCGTGGCGAGTCGAGCATAAACGACAATAAGAATTGGAAACATAAGTAAGGTTGGCAGTGTTGGCCATTGCAACAAAAAGCCAAACATGATCAGTATAAATGCAACATATTGAGGATGCCGGCAGCGAGCGTACCATCCAGTAGTGGCTAAACTATGCGATTTTTGCGCGTGGTGTAGGACACTCCAAGAAGCGGATAGTAAAAAGAAACCTAAAATGATGATGACATTACTTAAGATGTGTAAAATATCCCAGTGAGCATCGCCGGATAGCCCTAGCAAAGTATGCCACAAGTGACCATTTTCATGCGCTAAAAAGTCTACCCCTGGATAACTTTCCGCTAACCACCCTGACAAAAAGTATATTGTCAGGGGGAAACCATACATTTCGGTAAATAAGGCCACGATAAAAGCGGAAAATACACCTAGGCTTCGCCAATCTGTTTTCGACTTCGGCTTGATAAAACTAAACGCAAAAAAGATAAAAATGGCTGAGTTTATAATGACTAGTGCCCAGAGCCCATAATCAGAATCACCGTGCATTATTATTCTCCGTTTTATGTTTTCCTTTACGGGCCTGCTCTAACCCTTCGATATAGCCTTTTCGATATTGCTCATTGTCCTCGGTTTGTTCTTTAAATGTTTTTTCGGTGTGCTCATGTGTTTCATGTCCTTTGCCATGACTGCCGTGCATAAAAATGTGCATGACAAGGCACAACAACAAGATCAAGTAAGGTAAATACGGAAACACATGCTCACCATGCTCAACCAGCAAGAAGTAGCTCGCGGCGGTAATAAGGCCTATGGCAGACCAACCACTGGGGGTGCGCCAAAAGGGGACTTTTTGTTTACTCATAATACACCTCGCTTTGGTATCTTTTACGTTAATAAAAAGCGTTTAATCACTTGATCACCAACGTGCCACGATACATTTGCATCTGACAATGAAATGGGTAAACGCCGGCACTGGAAGCAGGAATAGTGACCGTCACTCGCTTGTTAAGCGCTAATGTTTCATTGATATCCAACTCCGGGATCAATAACGTTTCTGCACAGGGCGTTGCATCTTCTCTGACGAACATAAGCTGAACGGACTGATGCGCCGGCACCGTGATATTGGCAGGCTGATACACGCCGTCTTTTACAAGGACTTTGATACTGCCGTCTTTTATCTGGGTTGATTGTGCTTTGTAAAGCCAAAACCACCAAACAATAAGCCCAATCAGGATAAGCCCTGCTAAATTAATCCATATCATCATTGTGTACTCCTAGTGCTCTTTCGCTTTAAATAGACGTAATCGGTTAGCATTGGTCACCACCGTTAGTGATGAGAATGCCATCGCTGCACCAGCAATGACTGGGTTAAGCAGTATCCCTAAGAATGGATAAAAGACGCCTGCCGCAAATGGTATTCCGGCGACATTATAAATAAATGCGCCAAAGAGGTTTTGCTTGATGTTACGCAGTGTTGCTTTGCTCACGGCAATTGCATCCGCTAACCCATGTAGGGAGCCGCGCATCAACGTTATATCCGCACTTTCGATCGCTACATCAGTCCCAGTCCCAATCGCAAAGCCGACGTTGGCATGAGCAAGGGCCGGTGCGTCATTTATGCCATCACCGGTCATACCCACAATTTCGCCTTCACGTTGAAGCTCAAGTATTTTGTTTGCCTTATCTTCCGGCATCACTTCGGCAACGTAATCTGCAATCCCCGCTTTTCGGGCGACGGCTTTTGCGGTCAGTCGATTATCCCCGGTTAACATCACAACTCGTATCCCGTTATGCTGTAGCCGCTTTATCGCATCTATTGAGTCAGATTTTATTGGGTCAGCGACGGCAATTACGGCAACTAATGTAGAATCAATAGCAAAATACATAGGGGTCTTTGCATCCGCTGCTAACCTCTGCGCATTGTCGATGTAATGATGAAGCTCGATCCCTTGGTCTATCATCAATTTTTCATTTCCAAATAGCAGGCGTTGAGAATTTAGCATGGCTTCAACCCCCTTCCCCGCAATGGACTGAAAATCAGTAACGGAATGGATCGGCACACCTTGCTCCTTTGCAGATTCAACGATCGCCATGGCAAGTGGATGCTCAGAACCAGACTCAAGGCTAGCCGCCAAAGAAAGCACATCGTTGTGACTATGATCTGAAACTATAACGACATCTGTTACTTTAGGGGCCCCCTCAGTAATAGTGCCTGTTTTATCTAGAACCATAGTGGTTATTTTTGATGCAGATTGCAGCGCTTCGCCGTTTCGGATAAGAACCCCCGCTTCAGCCGCCTTTCCCACACCGACCATCACCGACATCGGTGTGGCCAAACCCAAGGCGCAAGGGCAGGCAATAATCAGTACTGTGGTCGCAGAAACGATTGCAAAAGCTACTTCAGGAGATGGGCCATAATTCAGCCAGGCCAGCGCACTGATCACGGCAATGATCATGACGACCGGTACAAAATAGGCGGAAATCATATCAGCTAATCGACCAATAGGCGGTTTAGAATTTTGTGCGCGTTTTACCATGTTAATAATTTGAGCAAGCGCGGTATCTTTTCCCACGCGCTCTGCTCGAAAGACGATAGAGCCTGATTTGTTTATCGTGCCGGCAACGACCTCATCGTCTTTTCGTTTTTCTATGGGCATGGGTTCACCCGTTAGCATTGATTCATCAATACTTGTCTGGCCCTCGACAACTAAGCCATCAACAGAGATGCGCTCCCCAGGGCGAACCCGGATAAGATCATTTAGCAGAACATCTTCAATCGGAATATCTATATCATGCCCATCACGAATGACGCGAGCTGTTTTGGCTTGTAAACCAATCAGTCGTTTAATTGCCTCGGACGTTTTACCGCGTGCTTTTATCTCAAGCGCTAAGCCTAAATTAATGAGACCAATTATCATGGCTGTTGCTTCAAAATAGACATGCCGCGCCATTTCAGGCACATATCCGGGGAAAAACACAACGACCATAGAGTACAACCAGGCTGTTCCTGTCCCCAATGCAATCAAAGTATCCATGTTCGCGGCGTGATTTTTAAAGGAGTTCCAAGCACCTACATAAAAATGCCGACCAGAAAACACCATAACACCCAATGTCATGATCCCTACAATCAACCACACGATCCGCTCAGTGGTCGTGTTGACGCTCATTTCCCCCGTCACCAAGCCATAAAGCATCAGTGGCACACCCAGAGATAATGCAATGACCATGTCTCGCATTAGTTTTTTATAATATGCCCAGTCCGCCTGTTCCTTTTCTTCAATGGCAGCCTCATCTGAATCCGTATTCGCTAATGTTGCGTTATACCCAGCTTGCTCTACCGCCTTAATCAATGCGTGGGAGGATGAACTGCCCATCACCAACACCGAGCGTTCAGCAAAATTCATCTCAGCATTGGTGACACCCGAGACCTGTTTTAAGGCCGCTTCAATTTTAGTCACACAACTGGCGCAACTTGCACCTTGGATATTGAGTTGTAGCTCACCCGAAGACGCAGAGACTTGCTCAGTATGTGTTTCACTCTCGACCGCCTTACTAGCGGTTGATACTTTTTTGTCACCGCCACAACACGAATGAATTTTCGCATCGTCCGTTTTTGAATTCATGAGCCACTCCCTCTCTAAATAATGTTATGATTTAAGTGATGTGAAACCTTCAATCAAATGGCAAATCGTATCGGCCGTTGGATGCTGATCCGGTGTATTTTCCCATTCTGAGATTGCTTTTCGCATGCGCAGTCTTAGCTCATGCATGTCCTGATACCGCTGTTCAGTTTCTTTCAACCTTTGTTCAATAAGGCGCCGAACCGTCGGGCATGGCGCGTTGGTTTGTGATGACGTGAACAGAATTTCCTTAATATCATTGATAGAGAAACCTAATGAACGCGCGCTTAAAATAAACCGTAGTCGTGTCACATCAGCGGGCCTGTAATACTTGTAACCATTGTGCGATTTACTTGGCACCAAAAAACCAATGCGCGTGTAATACCGTACGCTGTCCGCGCTAATCTCTAGTGCATCTGCAATTTGTTTAACGCGCATTTTAACGCTCCTCTTTTATCAACATAGATATGCGGTTAAGCACGCCTTTAATCCTATGTTCTACTCTCACGTTACTAGGGTAAACCTATGTGTTGCTCACAGGTCAACACCTATTCTTTCAGCAGATCCTTGGAAGCGGCTCATCTTCGAGTTCATTCATGAAACGTCTTCCTCCCATTGGCGTAACAATGGTCACGCGCCCTTTTGATTCGGTGTTTTTTACTATTACACCAATGTGTTCGGCCTGCTCCCCGTTTCGAATGCTCCGCCAGTGTTCTAGCACCTTACCGCTTATGTCAGGGGCAACAACAGCAACAATGCGTCCCTCACACGCTAAAACAAACGGATCAAAGCCTAATATTTCACACACGCTTGCCACTTCAGGTCGCACCGGAATATTATTTTCAATTAACTCGATATCGAAGCCTGTTTCATTAGCAACGTCATGGAGTAATACTGACAACCCTCCACGAGTTGGGTCACGCACAAAACGAACACCTTCCAAATGCTTGATTGGATCAATAAGAGGAACAACGCTTCCACAATCAGACTTTAGCTGACCTTGCAAACCATAGTCCTCGCGAGCAAGCAGGACACACGCACCGTGATCTGGTGAACGGAATGGGTCGTCGCTTGCTTAAACTGATCCGCAATTGCCTCGTCCTCAAACACTCTCACCGTACCAGGCGAACAGCGCATGTAGGCCGCGTCGATGACTATCGTATGATCGGAACTCGCGACCCACTCCAAAAGTTCATAGCTCAGTGTCCCAGCGTCAATGCAAGATACATTTGAATAAGACTTTAGCAGGGGTTGCAGAGCACGAACCGCGTGCACACCAACGCCATCATCTCGCTGCAGTAGATTTCCAACACCAATGATAGCGTAGCGCTTAGCCGCATTTTTAATTTGGTCAATTGTTGGTGTAGTTTCTAGTGATAGCATCGGTATTTTCCTTATTAGCTATGAGGTGCTGGAATTGACCAGCCAATCACAAAGAATAAACAGAGAACGATCACCGATAGACCAAGTAATTTTGTTGACCTAATGCGTTGACCTGTGCTTTGACGCATCACGAGTTTGATCACGATTATTGTTTGGATCAGGTAATAAAGTGCAAACCCTTTTGAAGCGAGATTAATAATTTCAAATACGTTAGATGACCAAACTAATATACCTGCGATGGCGATAACTAAAACGTAGTAAAATTGGGGGGAGATAGGTAAATGGAAAAGCTCTTTTAAGAGGCCTCCGCCACCGATAGTATCGGCTAATGCTGCACTTAACTGACTTGCCGTGGCGGCAACCAGTAATAAAATCGGCAATACCCATATTGCTTGCCCTAGGGTGTAGCTAATCGTTGTTTCGTTTAATTCCGTGATCGGAAAATTCAGGAAAATAGGACACGTTAGACCGATAAAAACAACATAGAGAAAAATAGCGATCCACTGAGCATAACGACTCGCTTTAATGCGCTGTTCTGGCGTATAGTTATTCCCCATAAAACGGGTTGTCTCGAACCCTTGCGTTACCATGAGCATCCCTGCGAGCATGCTAACAGTTTCAAAATGGCTCAATGCCTGTATCGCTTCATGTTGAAACCAAGCACTTTGTACTTGTATGTCGTAGGTTGCCAGCGCTGCGAGCACACCTACTATAATAGCCAACTTTATTGTCACGGCGAATAGCTCAATGGTCTCTAGCCCCCTAGCACCTCGAAGCCAAGCGACCACCATAATGATGACAAGCAACCCACTGGTAAACAGTTTGATGTACGTCGTATCAGAGATAGATAAACGATCAAAAACAAACGCTGCAAACAAACTAATATAAAACGCCACGGAAATGGCATATGCCGCACCAAGCGCCCATTGACTTGCTTTTTCAAGCGTCATAATACTGCTTTGTTGATTGCTAGCTAGCTCAGGTTCTGCGTGGCGTATATTGAAGCGAATAACCGACCCCAGCGCATATGCCAGAATGGACAACAACACTATTCCAAGCAGTGCCCATTTCCCCATTACCGAATGCAGCAGTGGTGCAATGATCAAAAAGCCACTACCAATAATGGAAGCCAACGGTGTGACTGTTGCTCGCCATTGGAAAGATTGTCGTAAGCGAGGCAGACACAATACTATTGCGATCAGCACCGAGGTTGCGAGCGCAATGGAATTTGTGATCACAGTTTGTACCCCTTAATGGTGTTTATACCACCCGGCACGCTTAATATCGTTCCAGGACGTAGATTGATGGCAGGCATAGCATTCCTCAACTTTAGCTTTAGGCTCGCCTGCCACTTTGGCGGAAATCATTTTAAAATGCTGCATATAGTGACTGGGCGGCGCTTCATGACATTGATTGCAATCACGTGATTGACTCGACGGGTGAATAAACTTTGGCAATGACCATTTGTCTGTGCTGTGACACTGCACGCAATCCTCTCCAAATAGACCTAAATGGCGATCATCGTTGCTGTGACATTGCGTACAATTTAATAAGGCTTCTTTATCACTGACCTCAGGGTGCACAAACAAGGGCTCAGGAGTTTGTTTATTCGCTAGTATGTTCTCCAAAAACGCCATGGTGGCAGCGCCCTCGTCAAACGGGACATTTGGGTTGGGGAGCATATTGAAACCAATGTCGACTAACGCTATATGGCTCATGAGCGAAATGTTGGCCGATTCACCTTTGTGCTCTACATGGCAACTTGCACATTCTTTGATGTCGGTATGAAATGCAGTGGGTTGACGCGCAACGATATGCGTATCATTTGCATGACACGCCACACATTTGTCACGCTCAACGCCCTTCACCGGTGTGTGACAACTCAAACAGTCATCCGCGAGAAAGGCATGTGCTTTATTGAGTGAACCGGGTTCAACCATTTTTTCCCATGGAATTTGTGCGCTATCTTCAGGCATATGAATGAAATGACTGACGCCAAAGCCAGCAGCAACTAAGCCAAGAACGATTATTATCCATTTCATCATAACCAGCGCAGTCCAAAGTAAACTTCACTGAAAATGTGAAAAAACAGGACTACATAAAGTGTCATTGAAATCACGATGTGAAATTTTAACCAACGAGCAAACCACACCTTCGCGGTGTCATGAATGAGAATGCTGTACTCAACATCGGAAATTGTATCAATGATAGAAAGAACCTGGCTTTCTTGTTTGAACAATTTACTTTGTGCTGAAGTAGGCACATTTAACGTGATGTAAGGAATATGTCGTGCGGATGTTTGGGCAAACGTCGAATATCTGTCATCACAGACTGCGTCTTTCAACGCCTGTTTTGCGTTAGAAAGCGCAACGTGGAGTTCATTTACTTGGCGCTTTTTCTCTTTCACATTCGATGAAATAAGACCGAGTACATATCGACCCACAAACCCACTGATCACAACGACCATCATAAAGATAACAAGCGAAACTCCGGTAGCACTATCAAAACGATGGGCACTATGGATCAGCGCTAGAATAGGCCCCAGCACACCAGCATAGATATGTATACGCAGGAGCGTTGGCATAGCGATGTGCTTCGTCACGACTTTCTTAAGTGATTTGTTACGCTTAATGGTCATGTATACCAATGGGATAAGCATTAATACCGAAGCGCTTAAACCCACGCCAAATCCAATAAAACTGCCTGGGAATGCTGGGTCTCTATGCCATAAAAAACCGAGCCATAGCAGGATCATTAGGACAACCAAGCTGCTTACAATTGTGCGCTCTTGAGAATTCATTAAGCCTCAACCTCCACATCAGATTTAGGGATAGCTTGGCACGCCAGAATATACCCACTGAGCTTATCTTCAGGCTCCAGCCCATCATCAACCTCCATATCGACGTCACCACGTAGCAGTTTCACCTTACAACTCCCGCACGAACCCGCTCTGCATGAATTCTCTATATCTACATCGAGTCCATCAGCGACGTCTAATACGGTCTCATCCGGACCCGCGTGGGCTTCGACGTCTGAAAGACTAAACCGTACTTGTCTGTTGTCGCCTGCGTTGGTGTTAGTGGCTAATTGAGGTTTAACGGGAGCGGGCTCTGGTTTAGCAGCCCCAAACGCTTCGGTTTTAATATGCGTGTTAGGCATACCCAATTCGGCTAGCATTTTTTTCGTAGCATCCATCATTGCAGGAGGCCCACAAATATGCGCAGTTTTTGAGGCAATATCTGGCACAAATTCGTTTATCATTGCGGATGAAAAGCGGCCTTGGGGCCCCATCCAGGATGTACCCTCTGCTTGAGTCATACTGACCAGTACTTTTAACCGAGGATGACGTGCTTGCAGATATTTTAATTCCTGTTCAAAAATAAAGTCGTTGGACGTTCGCGTACAAAACAGAAAATAAATATCACCGTCCCAGCACGTCGTCGTCAAGTAGCGGACAGCGCTCATCATCGGTGTGATCCCCACTCCCCCAGAAATCAACACCACGCTGTTTGAACCATGACCATTGAAATAAAATTTACCGCCGGGGGCTTTAATTGAAAGCGTATTTCCTACCTCAACCGCGTCATGCATATAACGAGAAACCACACCGAACTCCTCTCGCTTTATCGTAACTTCAAAGTAATACTGTTCAGTGGGCGATGATGCAATGGTGTATGAGCGCTTAACTGGCTTTTCAAAACCATCGATGTTCAGTGTGAACGTGACAAATTGACCTGGTTCGAAATCAAATGGAATGGTTTGTCCATCTGGGCTGGCTAGACGTAACGTTTTAACATCATGGGTTTCATTAAAAATCGCGGTTACTACCATATCGCCACTAAACGTGCCCTTGCGCGATGAGGCAGTGGATGACAATGCTGGCTCGCTACTTTGCGCTGGTGCCGAAGCATGCTGCTGGGCAGCCGGATTAGATTCGACAACAGAGGAAACTTTTGTCGTTGGCGCAGATGTGCTTGCGGTGTCTGTAGACTTAAGCTCTTCGAGCAGCGCGGCAGCTCTGCGCATCTTAAATCCATACACATACACCATAACAATTGTAAATATGAGTAAAACGAGCATCACTGCGCTGTGAAACGGTGTCATACCAAATAGGGTTGAAGTACCTTTTTCCGGCGCACTGGGAAGCAAATTCATTTGTGACTTGAACCAGGTTAATGCCACTCTTCGTGGTTCTTGCCCGTCTTGTATGGCACGTTTCGCAGCAAGACCACTGTCAAAATGGGCTATACCCTCTTTAACTGTTTCAACAGCCATTTGCATTTGGGAATAGTCATCAGTGGCAGCTGCGCGGGCAAGCCAATCAAAACCTGTAGCAAGTTGCTCACTTCCTTGTTGCATTCTTGCGGTTGCTTTAATCAGAACAGTCTCTCTTTGTTCGGGTGTAGCTGAATGCATGCGCATTAGCGTGGGATAGAGATCTTTAGGTTTGGGTGCACCCATTTTCTCCATCATTTTATCCATGCCTTTTGCCATTCCGGGTCCCATCATGGCGTCAGCATTGCCCAGCGGCCCTTTACCTTGTGTAGCAGTCGGCAAAACATCCGTATTAGCGTTGACAGTGGGATCATTGGTAGCTTCAGGATGGTGGCTCGCATGCTCACTATCCTCTGGCTGTTGCTGTGCGTAACTGCTCGTCGTTGCGAATAACAGCATAACGTTCAAAATGACGGCGTAACGCAGAAAAAATGATGTGTGTGGCCACCACATGCTCATAACTCACCTGTTTGTTCGGCCATCCACAGGCTATTTATCTTAGCGATCTGAGAGGGCGTTAATACTGATACCGCTTTCCCTACCGATGTAATAAACTGCAACCGCAAGGCGCTGTTTGTGGCTTCTATTTCAGCAATGGTGTCTTTGATATTGTCGTATTGAGGTAGCCCCTGAGCGGTCAATTCCCACAACGATGCTTCTAACGCACTTCGCTGCAGCGTAAAGCTTTGTTGAGTAGACTCCCATTCAGTTCGGATCGTGAGAAGCGTTTGGTACTGACCATCGGTCAATTCGAGTGTCTCTTTGTGGTTTAAGAAAAAAGCTTGCTCTCCAACGTGGTATAAATGCAGCGCTCCACTGACACCGGGTAAGCTTTCATTTAATGGAGAACCAGATATCTGTGTTTTATTTTGTTCAGGTGGTGTACCCATCATTGAGCTGTTTTTCATCATCATTTTGCACATCATTCCCATGCACGATTTCCCGCGCATTGGCATCATGCCTTTATTCTTACTCTTTCCCATTTTCATTGTGTTTGTTGCTGAAAGTGGCATTGATGATGTATTGAGTGAAACACTGGTATCACTCGGATTTACACTCTCATTGCTTTTTGGCTGGGTCGCTAATGAATTGTCTAACGAGCGCAAAGCGGTTTGGATTTTAGCGAAGTCATCAACGTTTAACTCAGGCTGAGTTTCTTTAGTTTCTGATGAATTGTTTTTTTTGTCTGGCTCAGTACTTTGTGGTACTGCTGAGCACGCGGTTGTGAATAAGACACTCACTAATACCAGCGTCACAATAATCGCTATACGGTAGGGTTGGTGATAAACTCTATTATTCACAACGGCATACTCCTAATTAAAATATTAATCAAAAACCACGGTCAAACTCGACCATGTCATAACGCGTAATTTCGCCATCCAGCACAATAGCTTCCGCGAAGTGCTTATCCTTAGTTTTTCCAAGACGAATTTTCCCAACGAACTCTCGTGAATAGCTGTTTTCACCTTCTGAGATTGCTGTAGGGTCGTAGACAGTTCTATAGACATTAAAAACTTGATGTTCCTTCAAACCATCCGTATCAGATACACATACCACTGCTTGCTTATCATCGACTGTAACAACTTGCCCACTCATGATGTAGTCGTGATAAACCTGGCTTGCGCATCCTCCGAGGAGTCCAACTGACAAGACTACAATTGAAAAAAACTTAATTAATTTATTCATGTAAAATTCCTGTGATTATTGAAATAAGCGAGACAGCAGGTCACCTCCTGCCTCGTAACGTGGTGATTAGCTCTATTTGTGTTTATGTATTGGTTTAGACTTTTCAGCGGTGTGCCCCATCATTTGGCTCATCATGTCTTCCATCATCGACATACGCTGTTCCATCATTTTCATTTTGTCTTCGGTGGACATATCAGTGTGTTTGTGTTTCATTCCTTTTCCCGCTTTCATCCCCATCGAGTCGCTTCCTTCCATCATGCCCATCATGTCTTGCATCTTTTGGGCATGCTCATGCAACATGGCTTCGCGCTTCTCCGGATCCGATTCACTCTTAACGGCATCCAATACTGCGCGCATTTCTTCCATATGCGTCTGCATCTTTTGCATCATCTGACCATCCATCATCGGCATATCAGATTTGTCAGTCTGTTGATATGCAAAAGAAGTCGCTATTGGCGCAACGACTAAAGCACTGGCCAGTAATAGTGAAGTAAGCTTTTTCATAAGATTGTTTCCTTTGATTATGCTCAGTTGAGCGTTTTAGGTTTAAAGTTTACGTCTTGTCACCTTAATCTAATGTCTTAGACTCAGGTCAATAGGCTATATGGACGATAAAAACTCAGCTAAAGCTTCAAGCTCATCATCTGTAATCGGCATTTGCGGCATTGCGGACGACGAGTTATTAAATTGAGGCTCCTTAACTTTGCGCAAAAAGAATGCCCTGCCTTTTTCGCTAATAACATTATCCAGCGATGGACCGAGTGTTCCGCCTGCGCCTTGCACTTGATGACACCCCTGACAACCATATCGAGTGAGTACGTCACGTGGATTGACTGTTAATGATTTAGCCAGAGTCACCTCTACCGGTTGAGCAGGACTAGAAGCTATTTCCATGAATTCAAGAATGGCTTATACTTCGCTGCCGGTTAAATGCGCTTTTTCGCGCATGTGTGGCATGATCACTCTCCACTCACTGATAGAAAACTCACGCACAGGCCTACTGTTATGACAACGCGCACAGTTGTTATTAATTAACTCTGCGCCAGAAAGTGTGGTTTCATCGTCTGCCAAGTTCGGTAACGAAATAAATGTGATTAGTGCACATATAATTAATTTCTTGTTCATGATATCCCCTAGAATCCATAGCTGAATTGCACAGCAAACCGTGTATCATCAGGGCCTTCAACTACGTCTGTATCTTCATAGCCCACCTTAATAACTGAACGAGGGTCCAACCAATAGTTGACACCTACCATCCAGCGCTCCGCTTCTTCAATTTTATTGGTTTCAGCATATTCAAGGACCAATTCAGTACTACCTAGGGATTGAAAAGCATGCCCAACGAAGAAAGTACCTTGTAAAAACCATCCATTGCGTGAAAATGAGTCAATAGTTTGCTCATGATCTCGCTCAACAAATGAGTCCGTTTCAGTTTTAATATACTCGCCTCTGATGATGGCGTGAGTACTAATAAAGTTGATATCAAACCCATTGGCTGTGATATCTAGTTGTCCTTGTTCGTCGTAGGCACCTTAATAAAATGTTTATGTATTTAATCGTAGTGATTTCATTTCAACTGTAGTTGATTCAGATCAAAGCATCACAACGAATCGATTACGGTTTGATTACATTTCTGTAATCAAATCATTAACTTTATTTATCCATTCAAGGACTTTACTTATGCTGAAGCTATCAAACATATAAGTGAGCTTTCACTCTTCTACGAAATAGGCTTTTAAGATGTTGTATCAACAGACAGCACTAATATCAGGCGCTAGCTCTGGTATAGGACTTGCG